>JAQGHH010000233.1 GCA_028288945.1 Phycisphaerales bacterium | reverse complement strand
GCGTCGCTGAAGGTGACGGCAAAGTGCATCGGCAGCCGCCGGCGAAGCTCCCAGGACATCGCCGTGAGGAAGTACGATTTGCCGCTGGCGGAAACGCCCACGATCGAAGCGAACAGCGGCTCGGTCTCAATCAACACGCGTGGGATGACCAGATGGCATTCCGGACAGGCCAGCGTCTGGCAAACCATCCCCCGCGCATCGAGCGCCTGTCCCGAGGGGTTAAATCGGCTCGGCAGAAACCGCAACGGCGCGTCGGGCCCGAGCACCGGATCGCCCGTCAGATCCGAATGCCGCGAAACCCACAGCACATCCTGCGGCGGAAACTGAGTCCAGCAATGCGGACAGGTAACTTTCACCAAAAGCGGCAGCCGGGCCGGACGCGCCGGCGATCGGGGCGGAGGCGACGCCACGGCATTTTCAGATGGGGAAGTTTCCGCTTTCGATTGTGCGGCGGCGCGGGCCTTTTCGTAACACGGGACGCAGGCGATGACGCCGTTCACGTCATAGACCTGCTCGGCGGGAAAATGCCCCCGGCAGACGGCGCACTGAAAATCGGGCGGGCCTAGCGATTCGTCCGGCGCTTGACCCTCCCGCTCAAGCGGCACCAATTCTTCGCCCGCCGACGTATCCGCCACGATCTGCGCCGACCCGTCCGCTGACATACACGCGTCTCCTCACCACGAGTGTAGCAGGCCCGCGGCTACAGAGACACGTTCGGCACAAACTGAACCTGTGTGTCAAAAAGTGGGCTTACCCGCCCACCATTTGTTCGCACGGCCAATAACGCAGGGAAGACGGTGGGCGGGTACGCCCACCCTACATGACTGAAATATGGGCCTCCGGCCGTTCTTTCAAAGGCCGGGCATGTCGCCTGTTCGAGTCTTATCCACGTCCATCCCTTTCATCAGTGGAGACACGTTTCCCGTTTTTCACGGCCGCCTTCGTCCCTTCGCGGCAATTCCCCTTTGGTCGAGTCCGAAGCCGCACAAAAAGTAAGGGCGCCAAGATAATCTTGGCGCCCTAGGCAAAGAAAAGTTTTGCGTCCCGACCCTCAGGCGGCCAAATCGCGCGGTCGGCGGATGCTCAATTCATTGGCGATGAATTCCGCGCCCACGTCCCACGTCTCCCCGTCGTGTGCCGTGCAGGCCACGACCTTCACCCGGCTCGACCATTTCATCGGCCCGGCTTCGAGCTTCATCTGATAGCGGTCGCCGACGGTGAGCGGCCGGCGCGTGTGAAACCCGATGCCGAGCATCGAGATGTTGCTCACGTATCCGACGGCGCTCGGCCCGCCCGGGCCCAACGGATTGTCGGCGCGCACCGTGGCCCGGGCCACGAGCGTCTGCCGGGGGGACCGGCGGCGCTCCTGGCTGACGGACGGCGCGGGCGCTTGGACCGGGGTGGGTGCCTGGACCGGCGCAGGCGCTTGGACCGGCGCAGGCGCTTGCACAGGGGCGGGCGCTTGCACCGGAGCGGGTGCTTGGACCGGGGCCGCGATGTACTCGGCGACCGGCTCGGCGATCTGCGCCGGCTCTTGCTGCCTGCGGCCACAGAACGGAAAGCCTTCAGGGAATTGGATCGGCATACAGATCGTATCGGGCGGAAAATGGGGGGACTGTAAGGGAAGTGAAGAGTGCAGTGTGCAGAATGAAGAGTGGGGCAGGCAGCGGTCGGATGAAACTAAAATGTCCCAAATGTCCCGTTTTTGCATAATGGGATATTTGTCTCTTACTTGCTAATGACGGCGTTAACCCCTTGCCGAGACAGGTCTTCGCCGGAGCGGGTTGGTGTTCCATGCCTGTCCCACCGAAAATAATGGGACATTATGGGC
Source organism: Phycisphaerales bacterium (assembly GCA_028288945.1). Lineage (GTDB taxonomy): Bacteria > Planctomycetota > Phycisphaerae > Tepidisphaerales > Tepidisphaeraceae > RYN-428. The sequence goes on along the minus strand of JAQGHH010000233.1, from coordinate 5,968 downwards.
CGCCCCATTTTCTCTGCGCCTGCCCCGTTTTCGCTCCCAATGCACCCCATAGGGGTGTAAGATCGATTTCTCGCGAAAGAATGTTGAAATCATCAACATCAGCTAAGGTAGGCTTATCAACACCGCGCACCAATGAGATACCAAAAGCCCATTCTACATTTCGTATCTATTGCGGCCCTCTTGGGCACGATAGTGTCATGTCTTCTAGGAGTTTGGAGCTTCTGGCGGGTGTTTGAACTGCGGGTTACGGGATGGGATTCGAGTTACGCTGTGTCTTTCTATAGCGGGCGGATGTATGTCTCACGGCTCAATGAGTTTAAGCTGGCGGAATCGTGGAATTATGGATCATCTCCTTTGCCTCTCCCACCAGGCCCATCCGACGCCCCTCAAGGTGGTGTTTTAGGCATACGATGGAGCGACAGGGCTCCGACTTTTCCTTCGATAATTACCCTTTCGTTCGTGGGCATTCCTTTTGTCTATGTTTTTGCCGTGTCTGGTCTGATCGGGATTCTTTCTTATCGGCGCGCCAGGCGAATTTCGAGTAAGCACGGTTTCCCTGCGCAATTTTTCAAAGGTATCGGCGGGCCGTGAGAGTCGGAGGGAGAGCAGAACGCAATGCGGATGCCCAGCAAACTTGCGACCATCATCTACCGCTTCCAGAGTGGTGAATTGGAAACGGCCAAAGACGTTCCATGTCCGATCTGCGGCGCACGGTGCATGCACAGGCGACGCTCCTCAGCATCGGGTCCCGTGCAGGGCTCCTCGCCGTCTCGTTGTATTGTGATGGTTGCCGGGAGGGGATCGAGGCGGATGGCGTCGAACCATGGGCCGGCTGGGAGCGGATCGCGCTGCGACCGGAGCAGCGCCTCGATCCGAAACTGTCGTTACGTGAGCTCAAGGCGCGGCACCGCAAGGGTGGGTGATGGAAAGCGCGCTTCCATGATCTGGGGAGTGCGGGGAGCACGCGTGAGTCGGGATGGAATTGCCGTAGCCGGGGCGGAATGTTGATGTGTACGATCCGCCCGTAGGTCCCGGGCGTGGTCGGGAATTCACTTTGGCATTGGCGACGATTTCAATTTCGCTGGACCAGCCCATCGCGGTGATTCGGCCGGAGTTGCATGGGCAGTTTGCGGAGCACCTGGGCGGGTGCATCGAGGGGGGGATTTGGGTCGGGGAGGATTCCGCCATTCCCAATCTTGGGGGCATTCGGTCGGACGTGCTCAAGGCGCTTTCGAAGATCCGCCCGCCGGTGATTCGGTGGCCCGGCGGGTGTTTTGCGGATGATTATCATTGGGAGGACGGCGTGGGGCCGCGGAAGGAGCGGCCGCGGCGGGTGAACCTTTGGTGGGGGCAGAATATCGAAACCAACCACTTCGGCACGCACGAGTTCTTGCAGCTTTGCCGGTATTTGGGGGCCGATCCGTATCTCGCGGGGAACCTGGGGAGCGGCAGCGTGCGGGAGATGCGGCATTGGATGGAGTATTGTAATTTTGCGGGGGACTCGACGCTCGCCCGCCGGCGGGCGGGGAACGGGTCGCCGGTGCCTTTTGGGGTGCGGTATTGGGGCGTGGGCAACGAGAACTGGGGGTGCGGCGGGAACTTCTGCCCGGAGGACTATGCCGCGGAATACAAGCGCTACGCGACGTACCTGCGAGATTTCTCCGGCGTGAAGCCGTTCCTCATCGCGTGCGGGCCTGACGGAAATAACCTCGACTGGACCCGGAGGTTTTTCTCAAAGCTCGGCGGCTTTCCGCATATCCAGGGCTACGCCGCCCATTACTACTGCGGCACCGCCGGGCCGTCGGCCACAGAGTTCGACGTCAATCAATGGTACGAGCTGCTGGAGAGAGCCGCGCGGATGGACGACCTGATCGTGCAGCAGCGCGCGTTAATGGACGCTGCGGATCCGCAGCGCAAGATCGGGCTGGTGGTGGATGAATGGGGGACGTGGCATTTCCCCACGCCCGGCCGTAATCCGCTGCATCTTTGGCAGCAGAACACGTTGCGGGATGCGCTGGCCGCGGCCATTACGCTGGACGTGTTTCACCGCCACGCCGACAAGCTGGTCATTGCGAATATCGCACAGATGGTCAACGTGCTGCAGGCGCTGGTGCTGACGCGGGGGGATCGGATGGTGCTGACGCCCACGTATCACGTATTCGATCTCTACCAGGCCCACCGTGGCGGCAGGAGCTTGCGGACGACGTTCGATGCGCCGCCGATCGCCTTTGCCGCCGGGGACGAAAGGCGGCAGGTCGCGGGGCTATCGGGGTCGGCATCGATGAAGGGGGACGTTCTGACGTTGACGGTCGTGAATCCGCACGCTTCATTCCCGCAGGAGGCCGCCGTGCGTTTGACTGGCGGCGCGAGCATAGTGGAGGCAACCACTTCGGTTCTCACGCATGAAGATCTGACCGCACACAACACCTTCGAAGACGCTCCCGTTATTCACCCCCAGATGGGGAAGACCGAGCTTGGCGAAACGGGGCGGCATTTGTTTGCGGCGCGCTCGGTAACAGCGATTCGGGCGCGTCTCGGTTAAGGAAGGGAAAAACCTCTATCATCTCCCGTAGGGTCGGCTTTAGCGGACGTTTTCAGTGCGACCCGCGCATCCACGTCCCACCAAAGCGGGCCCTACAAAGGCGGGTTTTTCCACTAGCCTTTAGCCGCCTCGCTTGCGAGGCGCGTTTCGCGTCAGCGAAAGGCACCTCGCAAACAGGGCGGCTAAGCAAAGGCTCACAACCCGAACGCGCCGGCTGTGGGGGACGGGTTTGCGGTTCACCGAGCGTTGTCAGCAGGTTGCTGCGGGGGCGGCAGTGGCTGTTGCTGAGCCGGCGGTTGTTGACCCGTCGGTTGCTGACCCGTTTGTTGCTGCTGGCCCGGGTTGGTCGGCGTCACCGTCACCGAAGGGGTCACGAGCACGCCCTGACCTTGCACCGTTGTGCCCGCATTCGGGTTTTGCGGATTGGACGGGTTCGCACCGGTACCCTGCGGAGTGGTGCCCTGAGTGGGCATCGGCTCGCGGTACGTGGGCGGAGGCTGCGGGGGCTGCTGCTGGCGCTCCATCGGCATTCCTGCGGGCTGGGCGCTGCCGGGCGCTGGTTCGAAGTAAATGTCGTTGCGGTCGCCGGGTTGCAGTGTCCGTGTGGCCACTATCTGGCTACCCAGCGCGATCTGGTTTCGGTTCGGATCCACGACCACCATCTGGCCGGAGCGCACGGGACCGGACCAGAGGAGACGATTAGTCGCCTGATCGTAGACGTAGGCCGTGCCGTCGGAAGGCGGGGTAAAGCTGACGGGGCCGTTGCCGGAAGTTTGCAACTGGGCGCTTGCGGGAACGACGTCCGGGCGCTGCGACGCGCATCCCGCTATACCGAGCGACAACGCCGCGGCCGCAACGGACGCGGCGAACATTTGGCGAATGACTGTCATGACGACCTCCCATCGTGGGTTAAATAAGGCACACAATACGTGCAAAGAAATGCAAAGCCCGCGCCATGCGGTTTCGCATCAAACTGCTCTGGATGGGCTCGGTGGATGAGAGGGAAGGATGTCGCCGAGTGATGGTTGTGCCCGGCAAAGTGGCCGGAAGAGTTGTGCCCGTTTAAGGGATTTTGTTGATCGTATTGTCGATCTCCCACTCGACGGCCGAGCCGTCGGCGGCCTTTAAGTGCATGGTGATCGCCATCTGCATTACCGGACTCAGCGGCGGCGTCTGGAGCGTGATGGTCTTCCTGTCGTCCGACAACTTCACCGCTTTTACTTCCACCTCATCGTGCCCGGTCGCCCTGGCGTCCGTCTGCTTGAAATCCTTCGAACCGTACTGTGAAGTCCACTGGTAATTCCACTGCTCGATGCCCCAATTCTGCTCGTCGGTTGAGGCCTGCGGATCGAGCGGATCACTGAAAGTGATGCTGATCGAATCCTTTAGGACGTGTAGCGCGACCGGCACGTGCGCCGGCTTCCCCGTGTAGCGCACGCGCTGCAGGCAGCCCTCTTTTATTGCGTTCGTCTGCCACCCTTTCAATCCCGCGACCCACACCTGGCCATCCCCGGGGCTCACCCGCGCCCGCATGATGCCCGACTCGAATTTCAGCGGCAGCTTCACCACGCCGCCCTGCGCGACGCCGCCGACTTCCTCCCACATCAGCTCCATCAGATCGCTCTGACCGTAGGAGGTGGTGAGCATGCTTCCCGAGAGCGGCCCGAATTTGTCGCCCGCCCAAACCTGCCCGCCGCTGGAATTGTCGGGGGAGGGGTAGCGGATCCAGCAGATCGGTGGGTCGAAGCGCTCGGGGATCTTGATCGCATCTTCTTTTTTCACCCGGCGCGGGTCGGCGACGAACCCGTAAAATCCGCCCTTCTTCAGGAGATTGATCCGGCAGACGGGCGTCCAGTGGCCCTGATTGTCGCTGCAAACGATTTCACCGTGCGGGCCGACGCCCATCCCGTTGGGGGCGCGAAGGCCCGTGGCGAAGACTTCCGCGGTGCCGCCATACTTGGGCACTTTGAGGGCGACCCCTTTCATGTGCATCCAAAGGGGGGCCTGGTTGCCGCAGGTGGCGAAGTAGAAGTTGCCCTCGGCGTCGGCCTGGAGGTCCATGTTGAACGCGTGATAGATGGGGGACGAGGGCCAGGCGTTGCAGAAGTTTTCGTAGTAATCGGCTTCGCCGTCGGAGTTGAGGTCATGCAGGCGCGTGATCTGGTCACGGCCCAGGACATAGACGGCGTCGTCGACGATTTTCAACCCCAGCGGCTCATACAGGCCTGCCGCGAAGCGCTTCCAACTGACATGGCCGAGCGCGTCGTCGAGCCCCGACGCGATCCACACATCCCCGTTCCACGTGCAGACGGCGCACCGCCCGTCGGCGAAAAAGTCGAACCCGCCGGGCCGAATCCAGGATTTCCACGGGTTGTCATCCGGCAGCCGGACGGTGTCGACGACATACGCCGCCGAGTCCGCGGCGCGCACGCCCCTGGTGACGACCGCCTGCGGCCACCGCGCCGGTCCGCCGGTACAGAGCGTGGACGGGTCTTCAACTTTCGTCGCGGCTTTCACGAGCGGTGCAAACGCATCGATGGACGCGTGCGGAACGGTCGCGATCACCACCTTGAAGACGGCCGGTGCGCGGAGCGCAGGCAGATTGAGTTGAATCCGGAAATTGTCCACGACTTCCAACGTCGCCCCCTTGGGAGCGTTGATCACGCTGACGGCCGTATCGCGCCCGTCGCGGCTCAGGACCGCGGCCATGCCCTCCGCCTGAATGACGGTCTTCTGTGATCCACCCGCCGCCTCGCGGCCAAGAGCCGTCGTCGGCCGCAAGGTTCCCACGGCTCCTTCCAACTCGCACAGATTCATCTTGTGCGGCTGAACGGACGCTCCCATTCGCATCGTCCGTGTGAAGGCAACCTGCCCGCCATCCGCGACGCTGCCTTCCAGCTCGAGCACTTCGGTCTTGCCGACCGTGTAGGAGAGAACGACCTTGTCGCCGCAACGAAACAAGCCTTTGTAGTGGGCCCAATCGGCCGGGAGCGGCCCATCGTGTGCGTCGCGCGGGTCGGCGAAGGATTCGCCTTTGGCCCAACCCGGATCGGTGGTGGTGGAAAACGCGAGGGCGCCGCGAATGCTGGCGGGCGCGTCGCCGCGGTCGGAGTTCAGGTTCGTCTTCCTGACGTCGAGAAATCCGCCGACCCACCCCCCGGCCACGCTCAGCAAATCGGTATCGAAGCAGACGCTGGCATTGTTCCCAACCTTGATGGAAATCCCCTTCACTGCAAGGATCTCGCCGGTGTCCGTCTTTTGGGGAGTCGGATGTCCGGCAGCCGGCTTCACCGCGGTTGCGGCTTTGGGCCGCAATACGCTGTAGGAAAGGAACGGCCCGTAGTCCATGAGTTCCCCGCGACCGGGCGGCTTGGGTTGCGTCGCGGCAGCGCGCGCCGGCTTCGTCGAAGGAGCGGTAGCGGGCTG
>JAQGHH010000204.1 GCA_028288945.1 Phycisphaerales bacterium | reverse complement strand
TGGGTGATGTCCACGTCGGCGGGCCCGCCGTTGGTGGGGTTGTACTTGAAGCCGCCGTCGCGGGGCGGGTTGTGGGATGGGGTGATGACGACGCCGTCGGCGAGATGGCCCTTGCGGCCGCGGTTGTAGGCGAGGATCGCGTGGGAGATCACCGGGGTCGGGGTGAAACCGTCGTCTTGCTGGAGGATCGTCTCGACGCCGTTGGCGGCGAGGACCTCAAGGGCGGTGCGCTGCGCGGGCGTGGAGGCGGCGTGCGTGTCCTTGCCCATATAGAGCGGCCCGTCGATGCCCTTGTCCCGGCGGTAATCGCAGATCGCCTGGGTGATGGCGAGGATGTGCGCCTGGGTGAATGAGCCGTCGAGGGGCGTGCCGCGGTGGCCGCTGGTGCCGAAACTGACGAGTTGCTGCGGATCGGACAGATCGGGCGTCCGTTGTTCATACGCGGCCGACAGCGCATTGAGGTCGATCAGGAGATTCGACGGCGCAGGTTTGCCGGCCAGAGGAGAGATACTCATTCCTGTCCTTCATGAAGAAGAATTGTCGCAGGCGGGCTCAGCGCCGCCGAGCCGGCATCGTATCCGGCTGATACCGCTTTTCGTAGCGCACGCTTCCGGGCTGTGTTCCTACTCCAATTCAGAGCCGAAATTCAGTGTTTCGGATGCGTACTATTGCTTGAGGTCGGGTGAAGGCAGCCGGGGGCGCGCAAATTTCCCTTAACAAATTGGTTTGTAGCGGCACGGCGTTTGACTCTTAGCGGGGTGAGGCTTTCCTGATCCTGCCTCTCTCGGGCGGCAGGAAAGACGAGGCGGATCGAAGTCAACGTACGGAGGAACCTTCCATGTCTACGGTTCGTTTATTTGCGGCGATTGTCATTGGCGGCGGCGGGTTGATTCTGGCCGGGACCGGCTGTTCGTCGGACAACGCCGACCGACCTTACGCGCTGACCGGCACCACTCCGACCTATTCCACTTCGACCGCGGAACGGTTGGCGTGGACGGATGAAAAGGGGCATTACCGCTCCGATTGGCAGGCGGGCATTAACCGGCCGCCGCAATATCCGAAGGCCGTCTCGACGAATTACACGCCGGCCCGTTAAATCGGAAAGCCCGGGAGCCGCAACGTGCGTTGCGACTTCCGGGCTTCCGGGTCAAAGAGGTTGGTCAAATCGATTAGAACACGAAGTAGGCGTCTAGGGCGGCGGTGAACTGGTAGTGGTCCGTAGCGCCGTCATAGAACCGCTTGTCCGAATAATCCATGCGGACTTCGGGACGGATAACGAGGTTCTTGCCAATATCGTTATTGGGGAACGGCGTGATGGCCACACCGACGGTGGCCTCATACACGTTATTGGCGCCTACGAGCCCAAGGGTAAACCCGTTCTGGTCGCTGTACCACTCGGCACGTGCGTTCAGAGTGACGACCGGGTTCAGGACGTAGGACGCGTAGCCCGCGATGCCGTACCACTGGCCGGAATGGGGCGCATCGCCGTAGTCGGCGTTGAGCTTCAGCGTGACCTTATCCGATGCCGCGTAGGTCGCGACGATGTCGATCACGGTCCACCAGTCGTGGTTGTCGTGGGTGCCTTGGGGCCCTTCGGACAGGCTGACGGCGACAGTCCACTTCTTCAGCGCATCGGATTCCTGCGGCGTCCACGTGACGGTGCCCAGGAAATCGGGTGAGCCGTTGTTGTCGCGGATTGACTGGTTCCAGCCGCGGGTGATGCCCGCGTCGATCAGCCAGTCGTCATTCAACTTGTACTCGCCAATGATGCCGGTCTGCGTGAACGGAATCGCGAAACCGAACAGGTAGCTGTGGGAGTAAAGCGCGTTGCCGGTCGGGTTGATGACTTCAGCGCCCAGCGGGGTAACGAACTTACCCGCGCGGACACGCAACCCGGTGCCCAGCGGCACCGCGACGTCGAGGTACGCCTGGTTGATGTCGAACTGGTTCTCGGGCTGCGTGCGGCTGGAGTAATAGCCTTTGCTGACGCCCAGCGTTGCCGGGTTGTCATACAGGCCGCTGGAGTGGATCAGGCCCGCGTCCCAGCCGTAGAGCGCCTCAAAGCGCCCGCCGATGTCGAACTTGCCCGCCTTGGCGGCCGCGGCGTAATCGATGACCCGCTCGATCGTGAGATCGAGCTGGTCGAGCACAATGCGCTCGTGCTTGGTGTCGAAAACGCGGCCGGTGATGACGTTGCCCGGAGGGGCGCTGGCCGAGTAGGTATAGCCGCCTTCGACAAATCCGTAGATGTTGATGCCGGCGTCGTTCAGCGGTTTGGCGATGCCAGCCTTGTCGAGCACGGACATGAGAGGCTTGGGCGTCGCGGCCGGCGCTGGGGCGGCGGCGTGGTCGGCTGCCGGGGCCGTCGCCACGTCGTCAAGCATCAGCGGACGAAAGAAGGGTCCCTGGTCTTGTGCCGCGACACCTTCGCCGGCACGCACGATTCCTGCACAGGCCAGCGCGGCACACGCCGCAGCCCTGACCATTCCTTTCCGATGCACCATGATATCTGCTCCTTCCCATATAGGGAGAGTCGTAACACCCCGTTCCGACCC
>JAQGHH010000161.1 GCA_028288945.1 Phycisphaerales bacterium | reverse complement strand
CCGTCCGCCGGCAGGTGGCGCTGAAGATCATCAAGCCGGGGATGGGCAGTGATCAGGTCATCGCCCGTTTCCAGGCCGAGCGCCAGGCCCTGGAGCGGATGGACCACCCGAACATCGCCCGCGTGCTGGACGCCGGGACGACGCAGAGCGGCCTGCCCTACTTCGTGATGGAACTGGTCGAGGGCGTGCCGATCACCGGCTACTGCGACGAGCGCCGCCTCACCCCCCGCCAGCGGCTGGAATTGTTCGTCCCCGTCTGCCACGCCGTGCAGCACGCCCACCAGAAGGGGATCATCCACCGCGACATCAAACCCTCCAACGTGCTGGTCGCCACCTACGACGGCAAACCGGTGCCGAAGGTCATCGACTTCGGCGTCGCCACGGCGGTGGAAAAGCTGCGGGCCGAGCAGACCGCGTTCACGCGCCTGGGCGTGCTGGTCGGAACGCCCGAATACATGAGCCCCGAGCAGGCGGACCTGGACGCGGGAGGCGTCGATACCCGCAGCGACATCTACTCGCTGGGCGTGGTCCTCTATGAATTGCTGACGGGCACCACGCCGCTGGAAGTCCAGCGGCTGCGCGAGGCCGGCTGGGCGCAGATGCTCAAGAGCATCCGCGAAGAGCAGCCCCCCCGCCCCAGCACGCGGCTGAGCGGCTCCGGCGCCGCCCGCGCCGAGATCTCCGCCCGCCGGGGGACCGAAGCCAAACGCCTGCAGCGGCTGCTGACCGGCGACCTGGATCAGGTGGTGATGAAGGCGTTGGAGAAGGAGTGCGACCGCCGGTATCAGACCGCCAACGGCCTGGCACGCGATATTGAACGGTATTTGGAAGATGAGCCGGTGGAAGCGCGGGGGCCGTCGGCCGCGTACAAGCTCAGAAAGTTCGCCCACAAGCACCGGGCGTCGCTGGCCGCGGCGGCGGGGTTCGCGGCCCTGCTGACGGCGGGGACGGCCGCGAGCACCTGGCAGGCCGTCCGCGCCAGGCACGCCGAGGAGCACGCCAAAAATGACCGCGACCGCGCCGTCAGTTCCGAAGCCGCCGCCAACCTCCAACGCGACAAGGCCAACGCCGAAAGGAAACGCGCCGACGAGCAAGCGGCTACCGTCATCGCCATCAATCGATTCTTCAGCGAGCAAGTGCTCGGACTGGCGAGCCCGATCGCACAAGCCGGCCCCGACCATCCTGTTAACCCAAAGCTCACGATCCGCGAGGCGTTAGACCGTGCGGCCGCTCATGTCGGGACCGAATTCGCCAAACGCCCTGCGATCGAAATCCCCATCCGTAGTTCGATCGGGCGCGCCTACTACGATCTCGGAGAATATTCCAAAGCCTACGAGCAATGGAACACAGCGCTCACCGTGGGGCAGTCCGCCCACATCGTCGAACATGACCAGATCGTTCTAATGGAGAACCTCTCCACCGCGGAACAGGCCCTGGGCCACTTCGCCCGTGCTGAAACCTTGTTATTGCAAGCGCTCGAACAATCGAGGCGGCTGTTGGGGGCGAATGACGAGACGACGCTGGGGGCGATGCACGGACTGGTCTTGCTGTACGTACAGCTTGGACGCACCGCCGAGGCCGAACCGCTCAATAAACAGGTGCTGGAAAGGCTGCGAAAAACCCGGGGTGACAAAGACCCCGGAACCCTTTCAAGCCTCAGCTCTCTGGGGCGGCTGTATCTTGCCCAGGGGCGGTATGCGGAAGCCAAGCCGCTCTTCGAAGAGGCCTTCGAATCGTCACGATCCGTTCTGGGGCGCGAACATCCCCTGACCTTTTCACGAGCCGACTCACTGGGGCGAGTTTACGATGAATTGGGAAAGGTCGACTCGGCGGAGGCGATATTCCGGGAGACTTTTGACGGCTGCCGCGAAGCGCTCGGCCCAAATCATCCCCGTACCATCACCGCAGCCGTAAGCCTCGCGGCGGTTTATACCGAGCGCGGACAAATGACCGATGCCGAAGTGCTCCTGTCCGACACACTGCCCCGCTCGATCGCGGTCGAGGGGGAGTATTCCCTGGGCACATTGACGATCATCGGCAACCTGGCGGTCGTCTGCGATGCCCAGGGCAGGCTTGATGAGGGGGACGCACTGTTTTGCCGGGAATTGAACGGGTGGAAGAGGATTGGACAGGAGTCTCACCCCAAGGCAATCGTCGCCCTGACGAATCTCTCCGCCGTGCGGCGCGACCAGGGACGGTATGCCGAAGCCGAGTCAGGGTTAAAAAAAGCCTTGGCGCTGGCGGAACAAAAAATGGGAAAGGATCATCCCGATACCTTGAGAATCGCCAACTACCTGGGCAGGCTTTACCGCGAACAGTTCCACTACGCCCAAGCCGAGCCGCTGTTCCAGCGGCAGGTGGAGGCGTGCCGCCGGACGCTTGGCGACCGCAACCCCCTGACGCTACAGGGGATCACCAGTCTGGGATTTCTCTACACGCTCGAGGGTCGCTATGCCCAAGCGACGTCGCTGTTTAAGGAAGCCAGCGCCGGTTATTTTGAGCCAAACGGTCCGCCCGAACCGCTGTCACAATCCATCCTGCTAATGAGGGCGACCCTCAGCGCCCGCCAAGGCCGACTCGACGAGGCGGAATCGCTCATCGAGCAATTCCAGCGAACCACGCCGCGGAAACTCGTGGACCCCGACCCGGTCAAGGCCGATGCCCGAAGGCGACTTGCCGGGATTCGAGCGGCCCGCCAGGCCGAGGTGCAGTTTCGCAAGTGGGCGGATGCGGGGGCGGCGGACTCCGCGCCGGCGCTGGATGACCAAATGGCGTGGGCGGTGGCGCTGCGCGACGCGGATGCACTCGACGAGTCAGAACGCCAGGCCCGCGCGGTCGCCGAGGGCCGACGCCGATTGAACGACGCGGCGGGCGTATTCGAAGCGCGGATGCAGATCGCCAAAACCCATCGCATGCAACACCGCGACATGGCGGCGGAGGAGGAGTTCGCGGCGCTTCTCGCCGAAGCCCGCCACGAATTGGGAGATCAAGACCCCGTCGTGGACCGGATCGGCATGGAACTGATCGAATGTTGCCGGGATGTCGGGCTCTTCGATCGACGCGCACTCAATGATCTGCTCGCGGCATTCGGGCCGGACGGTCGGAATGGCGTAGCCCCGTTTACGGAACTGGCCGGCATTCTGGTTGACAAGGGCAGCTATCCGGACGCCGAGGTGCTGCTCCGGGAAGCCATCCGAATCTTCGAGCGGGACAACCCGCACAGTTGGCACGCGCTGATGGCAAAATGCAGGCTGGGCGGCAGCCTGGCGGGGCAGAAGAAATTTGCCGAAGGCGAGACCTTGCTCCTGGGCGCTCTCACGGGCCTGAAAGCCAACCCGCCCCGAACCGCATCCGACTCCATGCGGGCTTCCATGGAAGTGCGCCGGCGTCTGGCGGTACTCTACGAGGCGTGGGGCAAACCCGACGAAGCCGAGCGCTGGCAGCGAACCCTATGGGCCCAAAGCTCGCCGCCCCGGCCGGCAACAAACCCCACGACACGGGCATCGGAGTAACGGAGGGCGGACAGATTTCAGGCCGACCGAACAGATAGTTGCCGCCTCTAACAGGTCGCATTTGCAACTGACGCGGAAAATGCGTGTATCACTTGGGGTGATTCGCGCCCCCTTTCGGACATAAGGCGGGGGCGCCGCCGCGGGATCATTTGTGCCGACCGGCACCTTTCGACCCGCGCATCGTCGGTCTACACGTCGGCGGAAGGAGACATCATGATTTCCCCACGACCGCTCATCCGGGCGGTGCTCGGGCTTGGGCTTTGCGTCTTCACATTCTTGCCGTCACTATTGGGCGCCCAGGTCGTGCGCAAGCCCGGCCGGACGGTGATGAAAACGTATGAGACGAAGTATTACATCATCCACAGCGACCTGCCGCCGGACGATGTGAAGGAGGCTTCGTTGCGCATGACGAAAATGGCCGAGGAGTACCACGAACGCACCAAAGGGTTTTCGGGCGCGGTTCGCGAGCGGCTGCCGTTTTATCTCTTCAGCAACCGGCGCGATTACTACGCCGCGGGGGGATTACCGGGGTCGGCGGGCGTGTTTGAATTCAACGATCAGGAATCCCGGCTGATGGCCATCGCCGTCGACAACGAAAACGGCGGCACGTGGCACGTCGTGCAGCATGAGGGGTTTCACCAGTTCGCCCACGCGGTCATCGCCGGCGATCTGCCGCCCTGGCTCAACGAAGGGATCGCCGAGTATTTCGGGGAGGCGCTCTTCACCGGCGACGGGTTCGTCTCGGGCGTGATCCGGCCCAGGCGGCTGGCGGCCATCCAGCAGGGCATCAACGCCGGCCGCTTCAAGCACATCCCCGACATGGCCGCCATGTCCCACGCGCAATGGAGCTTCGAGCTCTCCGGCGACAATTACGACCAGGCCTGGTCCATGGTCCATTTCCTCATCCATGGCGAAAATGGCAAATACCGTGACTCCTTCTCCGCCGTCTTCGTGGACATCGGCCGCAAGAAGCCGTGGGACGAGGCGTGGAACAAGCACCTGGGGAGCTTCAACGGGATGGAGGAGAAGTGGTCGAAGTGGTGGCTGGATCAGCCGAAAAATCCCACCGTCGACCTGTACGCCCGCGCCACCGTCTCCACGCTGACAAGCTACCTGGCCCGCGCGACGATGCAGAAGCAGACGTTTGAGGATTTCGACGCCTTCCTTAAGGCGGCGAACGAAGGCGAGCTGAAAGCCGCGACGGAAGATTGGCTTCCGCCTTCGCTCCTCAAGCGCGCGATGAAGGCGGTCGGGGAGGACAAGGGCACCAAGTGGGCGCTGGAGCCCGACGTGACCAAGTCGCCGACCATCGTCGCCATCCTCAAGGACGGCACCCGCATCGTCGGCGGCTTCCCCCGCGGGCTCAAGCCGGGGAAAGTGAGCATCATGGTTGATGTGGACGACCTCCCCGCCACCCTGTCCGCCGCCCGCGCGCTCATCGCGGAAGGCAAAAAGGCTGAGGCACGGACGCGTCTTCAGGAAGGGCTCCGCAAACACCCCAAGTCCCCCGCCGCCGAGGATGTGCGGAAGCTTCTGGGGGAAACGAAATGAGCCAAGCCCGGCGTGGAGTTCGGGAATGATCGTGATTCCCCGGATAACCGCGTACAATTTCTTCACGAATGCGACGCCGCAGCCCCATCGATTTCGAGCCGGAGATCTTTCACCTACCACGAAAGCAGCAACAGGAACTGATGCGGCGGAGCCGCCAGCGCATGTTGCATGACCGGCGCTACGTTCTCGGCGCAGTCCTGCGGGCGCTCCCGACATTTGCGCCCGCCGTGGTTCTCATCATGCGCATAGAACGAAGCTGGCTTTTCCCCGTCGCGACGCTGATTAACATGGTGTCGGTGTGGAGATTGGTCGCCTTCTCGAATCGAACGCGCCGGCTCGCGCTCCAAGCCGAACTTCTGGCACAAGGGCTCGTGCCTCAGACCTGCTTCCATTGCGGGTACGACCTGCGCGCCAGCCATGGCTGCTGTTCTGAATGCGGTGCGGTCATCCAGCAGTAAAGGCCGTACTAGATGCCTTCAACAGCAAGAACCCTCAACGACGGCTGCCGACCGAATTGAAGCCGCCCGGTAAGAGTAGTTGGCCAAGGGCCGTTTCGCGCGAGTTGCCAGTTTCATGGTTCACGCCGGAGGCCATTCGCACGGGAGTGGAGGGCGGTCAACCTGGAAGCCACCAGCCGAGGGTCTGGGTGGATACGGAACGCGGCGTATTCTACTACCAGTACACGGACTAAACGGATAGCCGGGAAGACAGTCATCCATGAGCGCGAAACGACCACTGTACAAGTCATACATCCCGGCCAATGCGCGAGAGCGCATCATTAAGCGTTCTCCGAGCGGCGGCAAGGAGGAGGCGGAATACCGGCTGGGGGGCGCGCTCGTCGGCGTCCGCCGCTTCTTTGAGACCGGGGGACCGGAGCACGAATACGCCCTGAAAGACGGGAAGAAACACGGGATCGAGTATTGGTGGTTCGACGCAGACTTCCTTGCGTCGGCCGAGCCGTATGTCGATGGGCTGCCGCACGGGACGACCAGGCAGTGGGACCAGTGGGGGCGATTGATCGGGACTTACCGCATGATCCGGGGAACGGGCATCGACCTTTGGCGACAACGGCGTGACGACGGGAAGGTGTATCTCTGCGAGGTCCTGCACCTCAAAAACGGCCGACACCACGGCTTCGAGTGGTGGCTCGAAGAAGACCAGAAGGGCGTCTATATCGAGCGGCACTGGCGCGACGGCGGTCTTCATGGTATCGAGCGTGAATGGAACAATAAGGGGCGTTTACGTCGCGGCTACCCCAAATACCACGTCGGTGGCGAGCGAGTGACCAAGCGGCAATACCTGAAAGCTGCCGCCGCTGACCCGACGCTCCCGCCGTTCCGGTCGCAGGACAATAAACCGGCGAGTACGTTTCCGCCCGGGATCGCCAGGCATTTAGCGTCGTGATCCCTCTGTCAAGAAATACGGTTGTTGGGATTACGCTGATCACGCTACTGTTCAACCATGCACGCATCCGCCCGGCATCGCAGAGGCGAACACCCCCGGCATGACCCGCCGGCACACCACGGGCCGGACGACGGGGAAAGCGGCCACTCACGCCCGCGCCCGCCCTCGGACCGCCGCTTCGAG
>JAQGHH010000119.1 GCA_028288945.1 Phycisphaerales bacterium | reverse complement strand
AGGTTGCGGACGTAGCCGTGGACGTTGTAGCGGATGGCGATGTTCTGGGTGGTGTACCGAAAGCCGACGCCCTGAACGCGGCCATCGAAGTGATAAATGCGACGTTGCATTCTTCGGTTCTCCGCGGCTTCCCCCGCAAAGCCGATCTGCCGGCATGTTATCGGGACCTCCCCGTTCTTCCAAGAACAAAAATTTTCTGTAATCAACAACCGGCCTGAACTTTGGTAAACCGTCACCCGCCCTCGACAGTTTCGGCGTTTTTTGCCCGTGTCACGAGTTGATTTAAAAAGCGCTGGTATTGTCGGTCGATCGCCGCCAGGTCTGCTCTCAAGTAGTGTTCGAGCATCGGCTTGGCGGACTTGGGGTTCCAGAACACTCCGGCATTTAATCGAGGTGGGCCGCTGCCGAAGAGGCTGCCGTCCGCGGCGTCCTTGAGCATCTCCTGAAGGGCGGGCCGGTAGCGGCCGCCTTCCCCTTCCCAGAGGAACCGGGCAAACCCCCAACACTGGGCATAAAACGTGGCGACCTGGGCCGGCGTGCGGTTGATCACCTGCCCGGCGTGCATCGATACCAAATCCTCCAACGGCAGCAGCCCACCCCCCTCCACCGCCTT
Source organism: Phycisphaerales bacterium (assembly GCA_028288945.1). Taxonomy (GTDB): domain Bacteria; phylum Planctomycetota; class Phycisphaerae; order Tepidisphaerales; family Tepidisphaeraceae; genus RYN-428. Next base: position 3,291 of record JAQGHH010000119.1, on the reverse strand, counting down.
GCGCAGCGCCGTCAATCGACCGTAGTTGATCGACAGATCCCACCGCGGCAGCCGCCCGTCCCACGTAACGTCCTCAAACAAACACGCGATCCCCTCCTCCAGGAACGGCGGAATGCGCGTCCGGAAATGCCGGGCGGCGAATTGGTGAAATCCTTCGTGGGCGGCGACGCAAAACGTACCCACGTCTCCCAGGAAGTAGGCTACGTACCAGTCGCGCACGGTGTATCCGCCGCGATTGATCTGGAGATAAATCGCGGCGTCGTCGCCGGTCTTTTTGAGGGTGAAGTTCGCCCACTGCGGGCGCGTGGCGAAGAGGTAGCATTCCATCGGCCGGTCGGTATCGGGCACGTCCGGCGCGAGCCGCCGATATTCGGCCAGGGCCCCTTCCATCAGTTGGCCGACGGATTCGAGGAAGTCGTCGTTGGTGACCGTGGCGTACACGACATAGTGCGGCGTAACCACCCGCCGGGCGGGCTCGCCATCGTAAGTCCAGGGCTCGACGCGCACCCGCGCGAGTGCTACGGGGCCGCTGCGGGATTCAAAGTGCTGCGGGGCGTGGGCGCAGCCGGTGAGAAAGAGGAGGACGATTAGTTTAAAGATGGGGGCTGGGCGCATTCGCTTTGCGGCTATCCTCAACCCCGCGTACGGAAATGCAACTCTGGCGCACACTGCGATGGGCCGAACCACAAAGGCCACAGAGACCACGGAGAGCACAGAGGATAACCCTTAAGATCGATTTGTTGTTTCCCCGTGCACTTTGTGCCTTGGAAACGTCCGGCATCCAGGTCGTGCGTTGATGTTCGATCCCAACCGAAGGGTGGCGCGGCGCCCATCGGAACATGTAGGGTGGGCGTACTCGCCCACCGTTTGCATTTAAGCGGTGCGCGAGTACGCCCACCCTACACCTCGGTTCCGTCGAAGGCGGGAGCAGAAGACTCAGCCGGGACGGCTGTGCCACATGTCAGCCCCGGACCGATGCGCTCAGCGTGCTCGTGTCCACGGCTTTGATGATCTTTTCCTGGAGGTGCTTGATCTCGGAATTGCTCAGGCGGGGGATGCCGTTCATCATAATCGAGAAGGCGTACCACTGCTCGTCGCGGGCTTTGAGGTAGCCGCTGATCGTGCTGACGCCTTCGATGAAACCGCTCTTGCCGACGACCCGTCGGCGGAGGTCGCGCACGTCCGCGTGGCGGAAACGGTCGTCCAGCGTGCCGTCCACGCCGGCCACCGACAGCGTGCTGAAAAACAGGTCGTGGTTCTTTCCGTAAAAGTTGAACGTCAGCACGCGGGCCAGGCCGTGCGGGCTGATGACATCCGCGCGGGAGAGGCCGCTGCCGTCGTCGAGCTTGAATTCGGCTTCGGGCACGCCGGCTTTCTTGAGGAACGCGCCGACGGACGCCGTGCCGGATTCCCATGAGCCGGGGGCGTGGGTGGATTCGTAGCCGAGGCGCTTGCAGAGGCTCTCGGCGTAGAGGTTCATGCTGTCCTTGTTGCAGCGGGCGAGGACCGGAAGGATGGGCGTCTCGTGGATGCCGACGATCGTCCACCCCGCGGCCGCGGCTCCGGCCTTTTCGCGCTGCTGGCGCTGCGTGCGGTCGCGCTTCACTTCGCCGGTGAACTTGATCCCTTTGCCCGCGACCGTCTCCGCCAGCACCGTCGCGGCAAACATCGGCGCATCGTGTACGGTGATGGAAACGGACGCGAATCCCCGGCCCGGCGTTTCGCCTCCAAGGGCGACGTCGTTGGCTTCGGGCTTGCGGTCGAGGCGAATGGAGTTGGAGTTGCCGGTGACGCAGCCGTTCTTGACGGTGACGTAGGCGGTCGCCGGGTCCATCGCGTAGGCGACGGCTTGCCCGGGCGCGGTGGGCTGGACGGTGAAATCGACGCAGTTGGCGTTGAGGTTCATCCCGGCCACTTCGGCCTCAAAGCGCGAGGTGTATTGCCGGGCGGGCCAGCGCGGGTGGGCGAAGCTTTCGTCGAAGATGCCGTCATCGACGATCACGTTTCTCACAGACGCCACGTTCAACTTCTTGAGTTGCTCGGCCCAGTTCTGAAATACGGTGGTGACTTTCCAGCCGGCTTTCTTGAGGTACTCGGCGTCGCCGAAGGTGGGGTCGCCGTCGCCGATGAGAATCAGGTCGCCGTCGTGCATAAGCAGCGCAGTGCGAAAGCGAAAGTCCGGCCCGAGCCGATCGAGGGCGGCGGAGCTGGTCGCAAGTTTCAAATTGCTGGCCGGGATCAGCGGCACATCCGCATGGAGATTGTAAATCTCCTTCACGTCGGCATCAGTTTTTCCGAGCCGGTAAACCTCGATACCGACGGTCGCCTTGTGCAGCAGCTTGTCCTGAAGGACGACTTGAACGTCGGAAGCGAGATCGGCCCGAACGATCGCAGGCGTGCCCCCCACGCCCATCGCGGCCCAACCCATCCAGCAAACGACGCGGGTGAGCAGTTTCATCCGTGAAACCTTCTGTGAAAACCAAGTGAAAACCTGACCGGCAATAACCGGCCTCTAAAGTAACGCGCGAGCGGATAGCCGCAAGGGGAGGGGGAGAATTGCGATTTGCGATTACAATGCAAAGGCTGTCGCAAGTTTCGTATTCCAATCGCAAATCGCAAATTGGCAATCGCAAATCCCTCTGATCGCAAAATCTCCCAGGTTCACTTTTTTAGCTCCCTCCCCAGCTTCTCCTCCACCGATTTCACTTTCCCCTCGATCGCCCCGGCGTGTCCCTTTCGATAGTCCATCTTCACCGTGCAGGCGATCCGATTGCAGTCGGCCGCCAGCACCTCGTAGCACCGCTTTAGCACGGCCATCACCTCGTCCCATTCCCCCTCGATCGTCGTACCCAGGGGGCCAAGCTTGTAAGGCAGGCCGCTACGGTCGATTACGTCCAGGACGCGGGCCACGTAGTGGCCGACGCTTTCGCCCTTGTCCATGGGCCACATGCTCAGCTCCGCCAGTAACATGGGAATCTCCTGCAAGATTTCAGTTTTTTGGTGCGGCTAACGCAACGACTGCTACAATACAGCCATGCGACAGGGATACCGAGCGTGCGTGCGTGGCTGGATGGCCCTCGCCGTGCCAGCCCTTCTCCCGGCAATCGGCCCGACCGTCGGATGGTGCGCCGACCCGCAACCCCCCGCCGTTCCCGCGGCTGCCGTTCCTGCCTTCAATCCCCTGAACCGCACCTCGGGCAAGATCCTTGTCATGCCTTTTGTTGCGGTCAACCCGAACGACACGAATCCGTGGGTGGGCAAGTCGGTGCAGCAAAGCCTGGTGGCCGACCT
>JAQGHH010000017.1 GCA_028288945.1 Phycisphaerales bacterium | reverse complement strand
TCGTCAAGCTCAATCACAATGAACTGCTGACGTATCCGAACAAGTTTGATCAGATCGCTTTCGGGCAGGTGAAGCAGGCGGTGGACATGGGAGCCGCGGCGATCGGCGCGACGATCTACTTCGGCTCACCCGAAGCCGATCGGCAGATCCAGGAAGTCAGTCACTGGTTCGCCGAGGCGCACGAGTACGGCCTCGTGACCGTCCTCTGGTGTTACCTCCGCAACAATGCGTTCAAGACCGCCGACAAGGATTACCACGTCGCCGCCGATCTCACCGGGCAGGCCAATCATCTGGGCGTCACGATCCAGGCCGACATCATCAAGCAAAAACTTCCCGAGACCAACGGCGGGTACACCGCCCTCAAGTTCGGCAAGACCGACAAGCGCGTCTATTCGAACCTTACGCCGGGCGATCACCCCATCGAGCTCACCCGCTACCAACTGGCCAACTGCTACATGGGCCGCAGCCCGCTGATCAATTCCGGCGGCGCCAGCGGCGAAAACGATTTCGCCGAGGCCGCACGAACCGCCGTCATCAACAAACGGGCCGGCGGCATGGGCCTCATCAGCGGCCGCAAGGCCTTCCAACGCCCGATGAGCGAAGGCGTGCAATTGCTGAATCTCATCCAGGACGTGTATCTGGATGATCGAATCACGATCGCGTGAAGACAAGCCGCCAAGGAAAATGGGTAGAATCGAACGCAGAGACGCCGAGGCGCATAGGAGAACGCGCAGAGAGAAACTTTGGCTTGGAAGCAGGCTCCTCCCGAATTTCTGAGCACGCACCCGTATTTTCCCTCTCTCTCTACTACCTCTGCGCCTCGGCGTCTCTGCGTTCAATTCTCCCCGTTTTCCCTTGGCGCCTTGGCGGTGCGATTCTTCCTCTCCTTGATGTAAGCGGCCGACCCGCCGATAATAATGGCATGAGCCATCGCCCGACTCGAACGATGCGGATGCGGCAGGGGTAATGCGGCCGGCCTTGGTGCCGGGCGCGTTACCCCCGTTGTAGCTGCATGCGTTCGATCCGGGCGGTGGCTCTCTTTTTTTGCGAGCTGTCCGAATCAGAGAAGCGAACCACAGAGGGCACAAAGACCACAGAGAGCACAAAGGGGACGACGGAGAGCTCAAACGAGAAGATTGCAATTCTAATTTTCTCCGTCTTGTCTCTGTGCTCTTTGTGGTCTCTGTGGTCTTTGTGCTGTAAAAGCAACGAAGGGATTAAAGCCCATGGCCGACCACTATTACCTCACGACCCCGATTTACTACCCCAACGGCGAGCCGCACCTCGGGCACGTCTATACGACCGTGGCGGCGGACGCGATCGCGCGCTTTCACCGGCTCTCCGGCAACGACACATTTTTCCTCACCGGCACCGACGAGCACGGCATCAAGATGGTGAAAACCGCGGCGGACGCCGGCGTGGAGCCGGCGGCACTGGCCGACCGCGTGGTGGCGGTCTTCGAACAGGTTTGGAAAGAGCTGGAGATCACCCACGACGACTTCATCCGCACCACCCAGCCGCGGCATAAGAAGGGCGTGCATAAGATCGTCGAGCAACTGCTCGCCAGCGGCGACATTTATCTGGGCGGCTACGAAGGGTGGTACGACGAAGGCCAGGAGGAATTCGTCACTGAGACGACCGCCAAGGACCAGGGCTTCAAGTCCGCGATCAGCGGCCGGCCGCTGGTGCGCTATAAGGAGGCGAGTTACTTTTTCCGGCTGAGCAAGTACGCCGGCCCGGTGCTTCAGCATATCAAGGCGAACCCCGATTTCGTGCAGCCTGCGTCGCGTCGCAATGAAGTGATCAGCAAGCTGGAGCAGGGGGCGGAGGATCTGTCGATCAGCCGGGCGACGCTCAAGTGGGGCATCCCGATGCCCAACGACCCGCAGCATGTCGTCTACGTCTGGATCGATGCGCTGAGCAACTACATCACCGCCCTGGGCTACGGCTCGGACGACGATTCGCGCTTCAAGAAATACTGGCCCGCCGACCTGCATTTGATCGGCAAGGAGATCCTCTGGTTCCACGCCGTCTACTGGCCGGCGATGCTCCTGAGCCTGAACCTCCCGATCCCCAAGCGCCTGTACGCCCACGGCTGGTGGACCGCCGAGGGGAAGAAAATGGGCAAGACGATGGGGAACTTCATCGGCCTGGAAAAGCTGCGCGAGATCGGAAAAGTGCAGGGCTACGACGCGCTGCGCTACTACATGCTCCGCGCCGCGCCCTTCGGCAGCGATCTCGACTGGACGGACGCCGATTTCCAGAAATCGTTCAACGAATTGGCAAACGTCGCCGGCAACTGCCTCAACCGCACGTTGAACATGGCGGGCAAATATCGAGGCGTTCTGCCGCCCCTGGGCGAGCAGGATGATCTCGACCGCAGCCTGATCGCGCAAACCCAGCGCTTGGGCACGGAGCTCGCGCAAGCGTATCAAAAGGTGGAACTGCAACAATGTGCGATGCTGCCGGTGGAATTAGCCCGAGCCACCAACGGCTACATCGACGCGACCGCCCCCTTCAAACTTGCGAAGGACCCGGCGAAAGCATCGAAGCTCGACACGGTGTTGCACGTCTCGGCGCAGGCGATTTACACGGCACTCGTATGTCTGCTCCCGATCCTCCCGGAGAAAGCCGCCGCGGGATTGAAGCAGATGGGCGTGGACATTGCCGGCAGGACGCTGCCCGAACTGCTGGCCACGGGGTTGCCGGTGGGCCACCCGATTTCGCCGGGGCAGCCGCTGTTCCCGAAGGTCGAGCCCGCGAAGTAGGGGTCCACGAATGTCCACGAAGGGCACGAACGAGGACACAAAGGGACACGAAGAAGAATCGAATCGTGACGCGGCCAGATTCGAGTCCGCCCGCACTCAGCCCCTCCGGGGCTGGGCCGTAACGTTCGGTGCGCCCTCAACTATTGGCGGGATTCGTTGCTGGCGCCGCCCGGACTTCAATTTCATCCACGATTCCCCGCACTTTTTCCTCGAACTTCTGTTTCATCAATATCTCCGCGGCTTGATACAGCTCGTAGGCCTCGGTGGGGGCGATGTTGAAATACGTGCTGATACTGTTCACGCTTTCGCTGAAGCTGCCGAAGGGGAGGTTCGGCAGGCCGTTGACCTGGTTGAGCGACAGGTACAGGACGCGCACGGCGTGGCCGCCGCGGTCGGTGAGGCGTACAAAACCGTCGTCGTTGAGCTGCTTGAGCTCCGCACGCAGTTCCTTCACCTTTTGCTCGTCGGGGCTGTAGCTGACGATCGTCTCGGCGAGCGTCGCGGAGCTGACTTTGTTGAGCAGCGCCGAGCCGGTCAACCCCGCCGCTGCCTTGAGGCTCGTGAAGATCCCCACATCGCTCTCCGCCGACAGCATTGCGTTAAAGTCCGTGTGCGCGTCGACGATAATAAACACCGCGCCGCGCGGATAAGGGTCGGGCCGTCCGGCCCGGCGGGCGGATTCGATCTGGGCGGCGTACGTCTCCACCAACGTCTGGATCCCTAAATTGTCGGCCACGCCGCCATCCACCAGATGACGGTACTGGGAAAACGTCGTCGAATAATCGCGGAGCGTCACGGGGTGCAGGATGACGGGCACGGCGGCGCTGGCCGTCACGGCATACGAAATCGGATAGCGCGACAGGTCGGAATTAAGTTCGTCGAACGCTTCGTTGCAGAAGACGAACCGCCGGCCCGATTGCAGGTCGGTGGAGTTGATGAGGAGGCGGGGGCGGTCGGGCCGCAGGTCGGCGTAAGTCAGGTCGCGCCCGTTGCGGTTAAAGAGCGTGTCGCGGAAAACGCCGGCCAGCACGTCGCTGTGGTCCCAGTCGCTGAAAAAGAACGCCGTCAAATTCCAGGGGAGAAACGTGCGGCATATGAGAGCGGAGGCGAACCCCTGCGTGAGTTTCTGTTGGGCGGCGGCGGGGTTCCATTCCGCGCCGCTGGTGCAGTAATACGCCGCGGCGACCGACCCGCCGCTGACGGACGAGATGTAATCGACGTGTTGGAGCAGGCCGGTGCGCTGGAGCTGAAACATGCACGCCGCCCCGAAGTTCGCCGACCGCGACCCGCCGCCGCTGAGCGCCAGGCCGACGAACACTTCATTCTTATCCCTGGGCATCGCCGCGAACTGATCGGGCGCGGACTGACGGCCGTCGTGCGGGCCGACGG
>JAQGHH010000005.1 GCA_028288945.1 Phycisphaerales bacterium | reverse complement strand
GCCGCCTGCCAATCCGCCTGAAATCGCAAACGCGATTCCGGGGACAAGAACGACGCCACCCGCGCGTCCCGCGAAATTTCGTACAGCGCGCGGGCAACGTCCTCCGCGTCGGTGGGATCACAACGCGGTGCAGGGATCCCAAGTTGCACGACCCGCGGCCGATCGCCATTCGCATCGCACAGGAAAACTGTCCCGTCGGCGAGTCGCAACGTGCGGCCCATCACGTCGAGCACTTCGCCGCGGCCGGAGCTGCGCGAATGGAATAACAGATCCCCTTCGGGCGTGATGAATAAATGAGTGCCGGGCGAGTGACGGTGGCTCGTGGCCATCAAACCGTCACACCGCACGAACATCATGTACCACAGCCCGCGGGCGTCATAGTCGTAGAGACAGGCTTCGGAGTCGGTAAGAGCGCCGCCGCAGGGATCGCGGTTGGGCGGGATGTCGTAAGTGGCGCAGCCGCTGAGCAGGGGAATGGCGAGCCAAAGCATGGCCAGCCGCACGCGGCGCTGGCCCTTCATTGCCGATTCCGGGCGATGAACGCCGCGTGCTCGGGAGTCGCCAGGCCGGCATTCAGCACGTCGATCACTCGTCCGACGTCGCCCCTAAAAAGGGCCGGCGCATCGAGCCAAAGGCCCGGCAGCGATGGAGATCGCAGAACCCCGTCGCCGCCAGGCGCAATATCAGTAAATCCCGGATTCCCCGGAACTCGGGCAATCCACAGCGCGCGGGCCTCGCGGACCACCAGGACCAGGTACTCGCGAACGCCGTAATGCTCGTAGTCCCGGCGCTTCTCGAAAAGGTCCAGTGCATTGCTGCTGGAGGCGATTTCCACAACCAGCTCCGGAGGGCCCTTCAAGTAGCCGTCGGCGTCAACGCGTGTCTGTCCGCCCTTGATGATCAGGCAGCCATCCGGCTGCGGCTCGCTGTCGCGACCGAGGATTACCGTCGTACTGCCCAGCACCCGCGTGCCGGGCGTCTTGATCTGGTACATGCCGAGCCAATAAATGGCCTTCGCGCTAATCTCGCCATGGTCCGCTTTCAGCGGCGACTGCACGTAGACGACCCCTCCGATCAGCTTGGCTCGAAACCGCTCGGGCATCGACTCGTATCGGGCATGGAACATCGGCTGATCCAAATGATCGCCGTTCTCCAAGGACGGCAGCGTGCGAGCGGAGTGGGACGGAGAGATTGGTGGCGAAGCGGCCATAGGACGGTACTCTTCACCCGCGGCATTCCTCGAGCTGCGTGCCTGCTACTCCTCTTCCGCCTTCGGTTTGTACTGTGCCGCGATTTGTTGTTGCACGTGGGCAGGCACGGCTTCGTAGTGGCTGAGCTCCATGACGAAACTCCCGCGCCCGCCGGTCACGCTTTTCAATTGTGACTGGTATTGCATCACCTCACTCAGGGGCGCTTTGGCGGTCACTTGGGCCATACCGCCGGGAAGGATGTCGGTGCCTTGAATGCGGCCGCGCTTTCCGGAAAGGTCGCCGGTGATGGAGCCGACGTTTGCTTCGGGCACGGTCACTTCCATGTTTACGATCGGCTCAAGCAGCACGGGGTGCGCCTTGAGCACCGCGTCCTTGAATGCGAACTTGCCCGCGGCACGGAACGCGACTTCCTTGCTGTCCACCGGGTGGTGCTTGCCGTCCGTGATGGCGACGCGGATGTCCTGCATCGCATACCCGGCAATGACGCCCTGGTCCATCAGATCATGAATGCCCTTTTCCACCGCGGGAATGAATTGCCCGGGGATCGTTCCGCCGAAGACTTCGTTGACGATTTCGTACCCCACGCCGCCGGCGTCCTTGCGGTGGGGGGACGTGTTTTCCAGCGGCTCGATGCGGAGGAAAACTTCGCCAAACTGTCCCGCGCCGCCGGTCTGCTTCTTGTGGCGGTGGTGTCCTTCCGCGGTCGTGGAGATCGTCTCGCGGTAGGCGATTTTCGGCGGCTTGGTGTCGACGTGGAGGCCGCGGTTTTTCAGTTTTTCCAGGACGAGCCGCAGGTGCAGTTCGCCCAGCCCGTTGATGACCACCTCATGGGTCTGCCGATCCGTGTGCCACTTGAAGGTCGGATCTTCCTCCATGATTTTGGCGAGGGCGGTCGAGATTTTCTGCTCGTCGCCGCGGGCCTTGGGCGTGACGGCCAGGCCGTACATGGGCGTGGGGAAGGCCAGCGGCTTAAGGTGGACGCTGTCGAGCGCGTGGTCGTCGTGCAGCACGTCTCCGCCGTGAATTTCTTCTATCTTCGCGACCGCGCCGATGTCGCCCGCGATGATCGCGTCCGCCTCGCGGTGCTCCTTGCCTCGCAGATGGAAGACGTGCCCGAGCTTGACCGATTTTTTCGAGTGCCCGATGAAAACCTGCGTGTTGCCCGCGGCCCGCCCCTGGTGCACGCGGAAAATCGCGAGCTTCCCGACGAACGGGTCGGTCGTCACCTTGAACACGTGCGCCAGCAGCAGGCCGCTGGGGTTATTGGCGTACTGGAACGGCCGCTCGCTTTCCCCTTCGCCGCTGAGGAACGAACGCGGGTTGCCTTCCAGGGGGCTGGGGAAATGCCGGGCCATTGCGTCCAGCAATTCGGGGATGCCCGTGCCGTTCTTGGCGTCGGTGAAAAGGATCGGCACCACGTGCGCCTCGTCCATCGCTTTCTCGAAAGGCGCGTGAAGGGCGTCGTAGTCGGGCTCTTCGCCGCCCAGGTATTTTTCCATGAGGTTTTCATCCATCTCGACGATCTGGTCGAGGATGGCGGCGTGGCAGCGCTTGACGGTGTCGATGTCGGATTCCCCTTCGGTGCCGAGCAGGCAATCGACCACAGCCTTGCCGCCCCTGGCCGGCAAATTGATCGGCAGGCACTCGGGGCCGAACGTCTCGCGGAGCTGCTGGACCAAGGCCTCCAGGTCCACGTCCGGCATGTCGATTTTATTGACGATGATCGCACGGGGAAGGTTGCGCTCCTTGGCCGCGTCCATCATTCGGCGGGTAACGACTTCGACGCCGCTCTGCGCGTTCACCACCACGGCAACCGTCTCCACCGCCGGCATGCACGCCAGCGCCTGCCCGATCAGATCGGGCGAGCCGGGCGCGTCGATCAGATTGATGCGCTTGCCCGCATGGTCGGCGTGGAGAATCGCCGGGTAGATCGAATGTCCGTGTTCCTTTTCTTCCTTCTCGAAATCGCTGAAGCTCGAGCCGTCCGCGACCGAGCCCTTGCGGCTGACGGTGCCGCTCGCGAAGAGCAGCGCGTCCGCCAGCGTCGTTTTCCCGCAGCCTCCGTGGCCGGCGATGAGAATATTACGAATGTCCGCGGTGGTGTAATTGGGCATGAGATGATCCCTGTGCATGGCCCGCAGGACAAGGCAACGACGCCACGCCCGCGGCGGCCGTCAATCCATCCGAATCTCAGTATAGAACCTCACCCCCATTGGGCAAGGCACAATTGCCCGCGGGCTGTCGCAAGTCCCCATCCGACTTTGGCGACTCATGCGGAGTCTTGTAAGATTCGAGCCGGTTCGAGCGACTTGTCATTTGAGCGCGGTCGGCCATCGACTCAGACCAATGCAACGGTTGTCAGGGCCGGCCGGTAGCTATCTGCGGATTTTCACCCAATGCACAGGCCGCGATCCATCCTCCCCCCGCTACGCTCCCGCGCCTTGCGGCTTGCCATTCTTGCCTTCCAGGCATTGTGGCTCAATATCATCGTGCCCGGCCACACCCGCGGCGCTGTGCAACTGCCGGGCTCGGATTGTGCGGCGTGCGGCGTCACTCCGGATACGCCCCAAGGCCGCTCATGCTGTCACGCGAAGCAGGGCGCTGCTCCCAACACCAAACCCGTGCCCGCTCCCGCGCCGGTCGATCCCGCATCCCATTGCGCGATCTGCCACTTCGCCGCCCTACTTTCGCCGGCGATTGCCGTTGATTGCACGCACCCGCCGTTGAGCTTCGTTGCAGTCACGCCTACGCAACCGGCTTACGATGCCGGGGGGCGCGATTCGTTACCCACCTACCTCGGCCGTGCGCCGCCCTTCTCCTGCTGAAAACCGCCCCCGGGCGGATTCTCTCTAACTCCCCCTATCACCCGGCCGCAATTGCGGCCCGATGTACCCATCGATCGCAGGAGAAACAACCAATGCGCCTTCGTCCCCTTTTCGTCGCGGCCATCACGGCGTGCGCCGCGACACTTTTTCCTCTTCCCCCCGTGCGCGCCAACCACGGCCCCGGCGCTTCGGGCGGCGGCAGCGCCACCATTTCAGGCGAAGTCCTCAAGCCCGGCCACTTCGAGATCGAGCTGCGCGAAGACTATTCCCAGTTTCAGCATTTCGACCGCAACGCCGCCATCGCCCGCGCCATGCAGGGCGGCGATTTCGACGCCCTCGACCACGGATTCTTCACCACGCTCTCGGGCGCCTACGGCATCACCGAAGATCTGCAGGTCGGGGCGGGCATCGGCTATTTCATCGGCAACGATTTCCAATCCGTCAGTGACGACAACGGAGCCATCGCCTTCGGCAAAGCCAATCCCACCGGCTTCACAGACCTGGTCGTCACGGGCAAATATCGCGTGCTTTCCGGTCAGCCGGGCAATCTCTCCCTGATCGCCGGCGTCGTCTTCCCGACCGGCCGCAATGACTTCCGCCTCGATAACAGTGAGCCGCTCAGCCCCACCGATCAGCCGGGAACCGGGCGATGGGGCGTGCCGTTCGGCTTGGGGTATTCGCGCTTCCTCACGCCGCAGCTCACAGTCGACGCCAGCGTGCTTTACACCTACCGTTTCGAGTCCGACGGCTTCAAAGTCGGCGACCGGTTCGACGCCGGCGTGGCCCTCGCCTATCGTTTAACGCCTTCGATCAAGACCTTTCCCCAGTACGCAGTCTTTGCCGAGCTGAACAACGTGTACCTTTCGCAGGACCAAAATCACGGCCAGCGCGACCCCAACAGCGGCAGCGACACGCTCTACGTCACGCCCGGCGTTCGCGTGCGTTTCAGCCCCGCCGTCGCACTCACTGTCGCGCCCTCGATCCCGATCTTCGAAAACCTGAACGGCGATCAGGGCCGCGTGGATTTCAAAGTCGCCGTCGCACTTTCCCTATCGTTTTAGCGCCTCGCAGAAACTGCGGTCCTCTCACATAGGAGCCCGATCATGAAGTTATTCAAATCGATGCCGAACCTCATGGCACTCCTCGCCCTCGCCTTCGCGGCATTGGTGGTCGGCTGTCAATCGTCCGATCAATCCAGTTCTCCCGCCACGCCTTCGTCAATCCAGCCGACGGCGTCCGGCACCTCCGCGTCCGCGGCCAAGTGCGCCCACGCCGAGTGTCTGGTCTGCAAGAAAAACGCCGACCTCGCCTGCATCGACGTGGAAGTGGAGAAGACGACGCCCACATATGTGTACAACGGAAGGACCCATTACTTCTGCAGCGAAGAGTGCCGCGATAAGTTCGCGAAGAATCCTCAGAAGTATTTGGAGAAGTAGAGGATGAAACGTGAAACGTGAGAAATCATAGGGCGTACTTTAGTACGCGTTTGCGTTCGCAAGGGAGGCGCGTCCTTTCGCAGGGGGAGACGCTACGAACAACGTGCTGCGTGATTCATTTGAGAATCATTCGCGTCCCCCATGTTCCAGGAGCAGCCTGCGCATTTCAGGCATCCCCTCGCGGCCGACGTCGTCGAGCGGGGTTTGGTTGAACTTGTCGCGCGCGTTCACGTCCGCGCCGCGGTCGATTAATACCTTCGCGACTGCAAGCCTCTTTCTGGCTGCCGCATCATGAAGGGGCGTGCGGCCGCGCAGGTCGGTCGCGTTGACATGCGCGCCGTGGTCAATCAGGAATAGTGCCTGCTTGTCACCGCCACAAAAGTGCAGGACGGATTCTCCACCGGAAGACGTGGCATTTACAGGCGCACCATGCGCGATTAGCAACTCCAACATTTCGACGCGGCACTTCAGCGCCGCCAGATGCAGGATCGGTCCGCCGGTGAGGTCTTCGCGCAGCAGTTCCGCGCCCCATCCGATCACCCGGGCCGCCTTCTCGATGTCATTTTTTGAGACCGCATCAGCAAGCGCGCGGTCGGCCATTGCGTGTTGCCAGAGGCTGTTCTGATGGTATACAAAGGCTCGCCATCCCACGGCTGCCGCGACGCACGCAAGCACCACCGCAATCAAAGGGCTGAGCCGATATACCAGCGATCGCGTTTCGCGAATCGCCTTGCGACCGGCTGAAGCTGATGTGCCGCATTCGGGACAGCGGTCCGGCGTGGCCCGGAGGTCGTACCCGCATGTCGCGCACACTCCCGACTTGCGAGGGCGTAGTCTGCGAAAGATCTTCGCGAGGACGTTCAATGCGGCCGGGATCAAAGCCGCCCCGGCGACCTGCCACATTGATACCTGCATCGCCCAGTCCTGGCTTGTTGGCGGAGAAATACTGTTCCAGCCGCCAACCGCCAGGCGAAACACCGAATAGCAGGGTGTATTACCGTAAGCTTTTTGAATCAGATAGCCGGAGCCCGGGCGATCCATTGAATAAAACGCGAGCCAGTCTTCAGGGCTTACGCCCTGGTTGGCAGACAGCCGCCCCTCGAACGCTTTGCGGTCCGCAAATCGCTCGATTTCGGCATCAATCGTGATTTGACCTTCGCCGAAGCTCAGCGTCGCTTCCGCGATCGAAGCACTCGACGGCTTCGGCCAGAGCGTGCAAGCTGTGATTCCATATTGATCGTTCGCGGCGCAAACCCAGACCACGACGATGGCCGCGAAAAGCAGCAAGGAAAAAAGCGAGATGAATCGCCACAGCCACCCGAACAAGACGGGGCTCCTTCCGGTCGGACAACGCTACGGCCTGGCGATCGGCTTGTCCGCCGCCCAGGTTACTGCGTTCAGGAGAAGGCGCTTGAACCACGGGTCTTCAAAATCCTGCTTCGCGCCCAGCGAGGTGAAGAAAACGCGCCCGCCGCGGTGCGCGTTGGTCCAGGCGATCGGCTCGGCGGGTTTGTCGGC
>JAQGHH010000639.1 GCA_028288945.1 Phycisphaerales bacterium | reverse complement strand
GAGGTCATGCACCGCATGGCGGCCAAGGCCGAATACCTCAAGGACAGCGACATCACGCTCGTCCACGAGAACGAAGTGAAAATCTTCGGCGAAAAAGGGAAGCAGTGCCTCGACCTGATGAAGTCGATCAACTCCCCGCGGCTGCGGTCCGCGTTCGATTTCGCCAACTTCGTCCAGGCCGGCGAACGCCCGGCCGACAACTGGCCACTGCTGAAGCCGTACACGGCCCACATCCACATCAAGGACGCCCTGCTCAAGGACGGCAAAGTCGTCCCCGCCGGCAAAGGCGACGGGGACATCGAGGCGATCCTCGTTGACGCCTGGCGCAGCGGCTACCGCGGCTTCCTCAGCCTGGAGCCCCATCTCGCCAAACACGAACAATTCAGCGGCTTCAGCGGACCGAAGCTGTTCAACGTGGCGGCGGAGGCGCTGAAAAACATCTGTCGCAGAAACGGAATCAGCCTGGCGCAGCAGTGCTGAGTTGTGAGTTCTGAGTGCTGAGGATTCGTGGTTTGCAATCCGCACGCCGGGTACGAGCTGAAAGCGAGGCCCCGGATTCGATGGGCCAAAATCCGTCCGATGCGGAAGAATCCGGGGCCTCGCTGTCGCTCGTACCCGGCGTGAAGAATATACTCGGTCCCCAGTTCTCAGCACCCAGCACTCTTGTATGTTCAGCGCCTCCCCACCCACTCCCGTCGCCACCCGCGAAGGCAACGCCATCCGGTTCCGGGCGATGCCCGTGCCGCGACGGCTGGCGGTTCCGGTCGGTGGCTTTGGGTCGGCGGACGCGGTGGAGATCAAACCGCCGGGCACGGTCGTTGGGCGCGGCGAGGCGCTGGCCGAGAATATGCCGCAGGCGATGGCGGCGCCCATCGCGCCGGCGGACGGGCGCGTCGTCGGCGAAGGCCCGGCGCACGCGAGCGCCGATCATCGGCTCCGCGCCGTTCTCATCGACTGCGACCCCGCTGTTGACGTGCCGCGGGAGGACAGCTCGACGACTCCCGAGATGATCGACGCGATGCTCCGCCGGCTGCGCGGGATGGACATCGGCGCGGGGATCGACGTCCTGCGCTCCCGCGGCGTATGGGCCAACCGGTGGACCAGCCCCGACCTGCTCGCCCAGTTTCATGCGAGCCTTCGGCGGCCGGTGGACACGGTCGTCTGCAATGTGCTCGACGAAGACGTCGCCCTGCCGCTGCAAGCCCGGGTCGCCGCCGCGTATGGGATGGAAGTGACGGCGGGGGTTTTGGCGCTCGCCGCGCTGACCAAGGCCCGCCGGGCGTGGGCGGCCGTCGCGTATTACGCCGACCCCGCCTGTTGGGATTCCCTCCGCCGATCGTCCGCGAAAAATGACCTCCATCTCGTCGCGCTGCGCAACGACTATCCCCGCGCGCATCCGACACTTCTGCTGCACGAACTGGCCGACCGCGCCCTTCGCCCCGACCGGCTGCCGACGGAGCAGGGCGTGCTGCTCTTGGACACCGCCGCCGCCGCCGCGGTCGGCCGCTGCTTCCTGCGCGACGAGCCGATGCTGACCGTCCCCATGGCCGTCCGTGACCGCTCGCTCAACAAGACGCATTATTTGGAAGTCCCCGTCGGCGCCGCTTACTCAGATGTACTCTCCGACCTGGGCCTGCGTGCCGACAGAATCGACCTCCGTGCCGGCAACCCCCTCCGCGAGCAGCACGTCGCGGCCTCCTGCATCGCCACCGGCGGCGAGTTGACGCTCACCCTCCTCACCCCCGCCGTCGCGGTGAACCCCGACCCGTGCATCCGCTGTGCCTGGTGCGTCGAAGGCTGCCCCGTCCACATCCAACCCGCCGGCCTGCTGGAAGCCGCCCAGCAGGACGACCCCTACATGGCCCACCAATACGGCCTGGAAGCCTGCGTCGAATGCGGCATCTGCAGCTTCGTCTGCCCGTCGCATCTGCCGATTCTGGCGGGGATCAGAGCCTTACGCTCCAAGCACGCAAAAAAAAGATAAGAATCCACCATTCGATTTCATCCAGACCAACTCATTCGCCGTCCCATGTCTTTCCATCTGTGTCCATCCGTCCCCATCTGTGGCAATAACGCATTTGCATTCTCCGCGCTCTCCGCGTCTCGGCGGTGAACAACCCGCGCAAAGCGTCGCCTTTTACATTTCCCGTTCGTCCCCGTACCTTTCGCCGCTGTGTTGATCGTCAAAAACATCGCGGAATGCCGCCGGGAGCGGGAGAAACTGGGGCGTGTGGCGTTCGTGCCGACCATGGGCGCGCTGCACGCCGGGCATCTGTCGCTGATGGCTCTCGCCAGGCGCCACGCGCCCAAAGTCGCCGTCAGCATTTTCGTCAATCCGACACAGTTCGGCCCGAAAGAGGATTACACCAAATACCCCCGGCCGGTGGAATCTGACCTGGAAAAGTGCGAGCAGGCGGGCGTGGACATGGTTTTCATGCCGCCGCCCGAGGAGATGTACGCGCCCGGCATGGCCGAGCTCGTCGTCGATCTGCCGCAGCTTTCCAGCGTCCTGGAAGGCAAGCACCGCCCCGGCCATTTCCGCGGCGTATGCCAGGTCGTCGCCAAGCTCTTCAACATCGTCACGCCCAACGTCGCCTTCTTCGGCCAAAAGGATTTCCAACAACTCCGCATCCTCACGGCCATGGTCGAGGCCCTGAACCTTCCCATTGAAGTAATCCCCGGCCCCACCGTCCGCGACCCCGACGGCCTGGCGATGAGCAGCCGTAACCAATACCTGTCGCCGACCGAGCGCGAGCGTGCTTTAGCCATCAATCGGGGACTTTTTTTAGCCGCGGGGGAATTCAAGGAAGGCGTCCGGCAGGCCAACCGCCTCGTCACGACCGTGCAGCACGTGCTGCTAGAACAGCACTTATCCATCGACTATGTGGCCTCAGTGGACCCGATCACGCTCAAGCATGCGGACCAGGTGAATGGGCCGACGGTGCTGGCAGTCGCGGCGCGGGTGGGCAATACGCGGTTGATTGATAATGTGGTGGTGGGATGATTGCTGCGCGGGAGCTTTAGAGGGGCCGTCTCGATTCGGCCGAGCCCTACCGAATTGTCTCAAGGGATTGGGCTGCGGGAAGTCGGTGTTCGCATGCTTCCGGAACCGATTGACAACAACCGCCTGAGCGTGACCGATGTGCCCGGCGAATCCGCCGACTGGCAGGCGATTTCGTTATTTGCCCTCACATTTAACGGATACGAAGCGAACGGTTCTTTGGAGAATTGTGCCGCGATCGCAAATGAACGTCGCAATGAGACGCTGAGCGATCTACGTACATGCCTGTTTTTCGAACAGCGGAGATGGCGACACTACGGGGACGAGCCCGACGATAAAGCGATGGCCGATATCCGATATCTTTTGGAGCAAATTCGTGGCAAGTTAGTCTCGGGGCGTCCAGGCACATGAATTATCCCCGCAGCGCCGGCGGGGCCTTTATTCAGGAATTCAGCATTGTCGAGGTGTCCTCATGGGGCTCGACCTGGCAGAATCGTTTGGCTGGATCGTCAGCGAACTCGCTGCCAAGCGGTCGATTGCGGATTCCATGCATCGGATCATCGATCAGTGCGCCGCCGCCCATCCGCATCCGGATTGGCAGCGGCTGCGCGCTTTACCCTACCACGACCTCCGCAAATTGTCGGAATGGTTCGAGCAGCCTTTTCGTCTCGAACCGCCGACGATGCCGCTCCGGGGCCTTTGGTTCGGGATCTTCAACCCGGGGGAAAGCATCGACGAGGTTCGCGCCGATTTCTATATCTCGGGCTCGGAAAGATTCGACGCCAACTCCCAAACCAACGAGTGGGCAGTGCGTCCCGTCTGGTGGCCGGAACATCGTTATGCCGGCTCCGAGGTGATGGCCTCGATTTATCGCATCGCTTACCGCGACGGAGGACTCAAAAACGACGCGGAATACCTTCTCTGTTTGGGCTACGCCGCGCTGGCCGTGCGCGAACTGTTGAACACCGTCAATCCGTCCATGGTGTTCGATGTTGTCGGCCCGGTGGGCGTGGTGGTCGGATTTGACAGCGGTGATTGGATACAGTTGGGGAGGCTCACCCGAACCGGTCTGACGCCACTGTAGGCAATCTCGCCGCTCAGTTGCGTCACCACCAGTAACTTCCAATGCGGGAGCTCACTTTAGTACTCCTCCCCGGCCTCGACGGCAGCGGCGTGATGTTTCGTCCGCTCCTCAGGCACCTCGCGCCCGACATCCAGCCGATTGTCGTCACGTATCCGCCGGACAAAGCACTCGGGTATGATGAACTGCTTCCGCACGTTCTTGCTGCCCTTCCGAGGTTGCTACCGTTCGTATTGCTTGGCGAGTCGTTCTCCGGCCCGCTCGCGCTCATGGCCGCGGCTACTCGTCCATCCGGCCTTCGGGGCGTCGTCCTTTGTGCTACGTTCGTCCGCAATCCTGTGCGATTTCGGCCCGGGTGGCTGCGGCACCTGGCCCGGCCGCTGGTGTTTCGGCTGTTCCCGAAACTGTCCCGGCTGAAGGCGAAGCTGGCCGGCTATTCGACGCCGGAGCTGAACGGACTGTTAACCGAGGCGCTCGCGGACGTGACGCCGCAGGTGCTGGCTCGCCGCGTGCGGGCGGTGCTGAAGGTCGATGTCGTCCGCGAGCTCGTCTCCTGCCCGGTGCCGATCCTCTACCTTCGCGGCGAGCGCGATCGCGTCGT
>JAQGHH010000584.1 GCA_028288945.1 Phycisphaerales bacterium | reverse complement strand
TCGCTAGTGTGAAAGAGTGAGGATCGGTCCATGAAATCAAGTCTTGAAAAGCGCGCCCGCGTCATAGCCCCCGCATTGGTCCTGGCCGCCGCGGGCGCCCTCCTTCAAGCCCAGTTGCCGCCTGCCGCGCCTGCGCCGGGCCAGACGCAAGGCGCGCCCGCGTCGGGCGCGGTGCCGGACGCTGCACCCGTCGTGCCCGTGCCCGCAGGCCCCGGCCCCGCCACGCAACCCGCGACCCAGCCCGGGCCTGCAACACAGCCCGGCGCGCAAGGCCCCGCGCCGCGATCTTTCGTCGCCCCCGCCACGACCCGGCCCGCGTCGGTGTGGCAGCGGGGCGCGACCACGCGCCCGGCGCAGCAGCTCAGCCTCCATTTCAAGGACGCCAGCGCCGACGCCGTGCTCACGTACCTTTCCCAGACGGCAGGCTTCATCATCATGAAGGACGCGCCGGTGGAGGGCCGCGTCAACATCGATAGCGAGCAACCGGTCACCCCGGACGAAGCGCTCATCCTCATCAACGCCGCCCTCAAGACCAACGGCCTGACCGCCATCCAGCAGGGCCGCGTCCTGCGTATCCTCCGCCAGGGGGATGCGAAGAAAATCGTCCCCGTCCGTTACGGCAACAAGCCCGAGGAGATCCCCGAAACCGACGAGATGATCACCCAGGTCATCCCCGTCGGTAGTGTCGACGCCGCGAAATTGAAGCAGGACCTCGCGCCCCTCATCAGCCTCAACGCCGACTTCGCCGCCAACCAGGGGAGCAACTCCCTGATCATGACCGATACGTCCGCGAGCATCCGGCGGGTCGTCACGATCGTCAGCATCCTCGACAAGCGCGAAAGCTCGCAGACCGACATGCGCGTGATCCAGTTGAAAAACGCCAGCGCCACCTCCGCCGCCAAGCTCGTCACTTCGATCTTCAAGACCGAAGAGCCGCAGCAACAGCAGCAGCAGGGCGGCCGTGGCGGGCGCGGTGGAGGCGGCCAGTTCCCGGGCGGCTTTAATCCGTTCGGCGGGGGGACCGGAAGCTCCGTCGAAGACGCCCTCCGCGGCGGCAAGGTCAGCGCCGCCGCCGACGACCGCACCAACACCCTCGTCATCACAGGCCCGACCGAAACCCTCAAGGTGATCGACGGCATTATCAAGAAACTCGACGATCAGGACGTTCACTCCAACGAGATACAGTCCTATCCGCTCACCTACGCTGACGCCACCGCCACCGCGAAGCTGATCACCTCAATCTTCAAGACCGATGACACGCAGCAGCAACAGCAGCAATTCCCGTTTTTCGGGCCCGGGGGGCGCGGCCGCGGGGGCGGCAACGGCACGAGCACCACGGACGACGCCCTGCAGGCGAAGGTCAACGCCGTCGCCGACGACCGCACCAACACCGTCATCGTCACAGCGCCCACCGCCACGCAGGAGGTCGTCGCGCGCCTGATCCACAAACTCGATTCGAACCCGATAACGAGTTCGGTCATGCAGGTTTTCAAGCTCAAATATGCCGACGCCACGGACGCGTCCAAGCTGATCCTCAGCATTTTCCAGCCCGACCAGACGTCGAGCCAATCGTCGGGCAACAACGGAGGAGGCGGGGGCTTCGGCCGCTTCCAGCAGACACAGGTCGCCAACACCAATCAGCAGCACGGCACGCGCATCCTCGCCGCCGCCGACGCCCGCACCAACACGCTCGTCGTCACCGCCCCCGGCGAGACGATGAAGCTGATCATCCCCCTGGTGAATTCCCTCGAATCCGATCCCGCCGCCGAAAACACCTTCTTCATCCACCGCCTGAAAAACGCCCAGGCCAGCAACCTCCAGAGCGTGCTCAATACTCTCTTCGGCGCGACCAATGGCGGGGGGTCAACCTCCGGCACCTCGCGCAGCGGGAACAACTCATTATCCGGTTCGTCTTCCCCCTTCGGCAGCAATTCCAGCTCCGGTTCCCCTTTCGGGGGCGGCTCTTCCGGCGGGATCGGATCCAGCTCGCGCTCGGGAGGAACCGGCAGCGGCTCCAGCCGCGGCAGCGGATCGTTCAGCTCGGGAACCAACGGGTCCAACCCCTTCGGCAACGGCTCCAACACAAACGGCGGCGGCAGCCAGCAGCTCTCCTCGAATTCCTCCCGCGCTGCGACTGAACTCACCGGTCAGGTCTTCGTCGTCGCGGACCTGGACACCAATGCCCTCATCGTGACCACCGCCTCCAAGTACAAGGAGCAAGTCCTCAAAATCATCGAGGAACTCGACCGCCCCGTCCCGCAGGTGCTCATTAAGGTGCTCATCGCGGAAGTGACCCACGACAACGCCGCGGACTGGGGCATCGACTTCACCTACAACAACCTTCGCGCCAACGGCAACGGCCAGAAGTTCGGCGCCGACCTCTTCAACGCCGCCGCCGCCACCAACGGCGGGTTTGTCTTCGGCCTGGTGGAGAAAAACGTCAACGTGACGCTCCACGCCCTCGCCACCCAGGGTAAGCTCGACGTCCTCTCGCGACCCTACATCCTGGCCAGCGACAACCAGCTCGCCAACATCACCGTCGGACAGGAAGTCCCCTTCGTCCAGGCCACCCAGCTCACCAGCACCGGCCAGACCAACAACGTCATCACCTACTCCGACGTCGGCATCATTCTCAACGTCATACCCCACATCAACGGCGACGGCATGGTCGTCATGGACGTCGCCCCCGAAATCAGCCAGCTCACCAGCACCACCGTCCAGGTGACCAACGGGAACAACGCCCCGGTCATCAGCAAACGCTCGGCCCAGAGCCGCGTGACCATCCGCAACGGCCAGACGATCGTCATCGGCGGATTGATGGAAGACCGAAAGCTCACTACCATCACCAAAGTTCCGATCCTGGGCGACATCCCCCTGATCGGAGAGTTGTTCAGGCGCACGCAGGCCGACAAGAGCAAGACCGAGCTGCTGATCTTCCTGACGCCCCACGTGGCCCAGCAGCCCGACACGCTCAAGCCGATGAGCGATGACGAAATGCGCGGCACGAAGCTGACGCCAAACGCCGTGGAGCCGGGCACGTTCGACGATCAGATGCGCGGCATGCACCGCGGCGACGTCCACGAGGCGCCCTCCACGCAGCCGGCCACCCAGCCGGGCCTGGTGACGCCCCGAACCCCGATGGAAACCCGCGTCATCACGCCCGCACCCGGCCCGCAGCAATGATGACGCCGAAGACGGAGCCCAGGCAATGCAATGGCAGAGTGGTGAACCGCGGCTCATTCCCGTCCACCTCGGGTTCAAAGCGTTCGCGTCGATTGCATCCGTGTGCGCCGCGCTGTTCATCGCGGGCTGCGCCCCAACCCCCAAGCCGCAGCCTAAAGCGGCCCCGGTGATCGATGAGCCGTCGCGGGAGAGTGTGGCCGATCCTCTGGAGTTCAAGGACCCCTGCGCCGCCCGGCTACACGACATCAGCGGCGCGATGCTCCTTTGCTACGCGGTCAACCACCAGTTGCCCGCGCAGCTACAGGACCTTTCCAAGTACGCGGAACTCGATCAGACGCTCGAGTTCACCTGCCCCGAGTCGCACCAGCCGTACGTCTACGTCCGCGAAGGCCTCCCCGCCCCGTCGGGCGGCCGCCGGCTGGTGCTCTACGACGCCACCCCCGTCCACAAAGGCACCCGCTGGGCGATCCTGATGCGCCCCTCCGGCCCCGGCCAATCCGCCGCCGCCTGGGTCGTCCAACTCTCCGAGCCGATGCTCCAGGCCTATCTCCCCGCCAATGTGCCGCCGTTGAAGTAGGAGGGAAACAGTAAAGAGTGAAGAGTAAAGGGTGAAGAGTAAAAGTATGGACCTCCGACCGCCCTTTTACTCTTCACCCTTTACTCTTCATTCTTTTCCCTCCTGACCCCCGCCTCCCCATAACATTTCAATGCGATCGACGTACTAACAATGTCCCCGCGTGGCGGCGGAGCGAGTGCCATTTTTCGACTGAGCACGGGCGACCCGGTGATCCACCCAAACTCTTCTTCGTGCCCACCGAGCCTGCGCTGCGCTTCCTGGTGGGGCAGACATTCTTGTCTGTCTCGGGTTGGGGAGTGGAGGCATTCATTGGTAGTGGGGCAGACATTCTTGTCTGTCTCGGGTCGGAGAGCGGAGGGCATTCCTGCCCTCCCGAGCCGACCCGAAGAATGTTGCAAGTCCGCTCGGGGGGCAGGAATGCCCCCGCTCGTGGACTCGCGACAGACAAGAATGTCCGCCCCACCGTTGAGAGGTGTTTTCGCCGCGGTCGAGCACTGTGCCCCGCTCGCATTCGCCTGCCTTTTGCTAGTGTGTGCTCTGGTCACTCCCGCCCACGCCGGCGACTGGCCCATGGCCGCCCACG
>JAQGHH010000545.1 GCA_028288945.1 Phycisphaerales bacterium | reverse complement strand
TGTGCGCGGCGATGGGGCTGGGAATCATCGAGCATCTGCGACCGAAGCGCAAAGTCGCCCGTTGAGGAAAACGGCCGGCTGATCAACAAGACCGGGTCATGCCAGAATGGCCGTAGGCGCTCCTCATTTTGCATTTTGCATTCAATGCCAAGCGCGGACTGCTCCATCCGAAGTCAAAGTGCAAAATGCAAAAGTCAAAATGAGGAAGGGATGCGACGGGGCTTCTATCGCTCAAGTCCGCGAACCACCACCGCCAGAACCACCGCCGCCGCCGCCATCGCCAGGATGATGGTCAGCGTCAGTCCCCCCGCCTCCCGCGGCACCCGGCTCATCGATTTGCAACGGATCGACTTGTAGACGATCGACACCGCCAGGCACAGCGGCAGCAGCAGCCACGGCCAAACCGTGTCCGGCCAGGCGGGCAGCGGATCGAGGAATGGCGTGAACGCCAGTGGGAGTGCGAGCAGGTGGGTCACTTCGCCTCCGTCTGGCCGGCACGATGGGACGAATCGATGATCGCCAGCAAATTCAGCATTCCCGCCACGGCGGTGAAAAGCACGCCCAGCTCATTGATCCGGCTGTGAGACCGCGCCCCGATCCGCGGGGAATTCGGGTTGGTCGGGTCCGACGGCTGCGATACCGCCACCGACCACCAATCGCACACCAGATCGATCGGGCCGATCATGATCTGGGCGATCGACCACGGCTTGGAACGCAGCTCGTCCAGCGGATGAGTGGCCAGCACCCAGCCTTCGACGCGCGCTCCGGAGGGAACGGTATCGCTGATGTGGAGTTCGAGCGCCCGTCCGCTTCTGCGTTGAACTTCGACGTAGCTGGCGATGAGCTTGCCGCCATGGGCGCTATAACCGGGCACTTCCAACGAACGGACGCCGCCGATGAGCAGGCCCAGTACGAAAAGGAGAATGATGGTAATGCCGACGGTAAATGCACGGGCGCGTTGCCCGAGCAGCGCGTATCCTCCCCCCGGAATCGCCCAGGCGACAAGCGCCACAAGGGCCGGCGCGGGCGGGGAAGATGTCGTGGCGTCAGGCATCAGGGCGGATACTGTATCCATGGGCGGTGTGACAGCAAGGGGCGGGCGAAGTGCAGAGTGCGGAGTGCAGAATGAAGAGTGCAGATTCGCACCGAATCGCACCGCACCCGCGTAGCGGTCGGGCCGAAGGTCCACCCTCCCGCCGCTTCCCACGGCGGATCACTCTGAACCTACGTCTCCGGGCGGGCGCCGGTTACCTGCCCCATCAAGAAAGTGACCTTCAACCGATCCCCAACTTTCGGTTCCCCCGCGGTGGCGTGCTGCGGGACGCGCAGCGCCGTCATTGTTTCCGCGGGCACATCCGTCCGAACCACGTGCAACTCATAGTACAGATCGCCATGAATGGTGAACAGCTTCACCGCCCGTACTTCAACCGGCCAGGCGCCCATCATCGGTGTAGTCATGATTCCTCAAACCATTGTAGCCCGCCCGGCAGAGTGGCCCCGGCGAACTCGACATGTACGACCCGGCGACGCCCCGGCTTCCGCGCCTGCGAGGACGCGTGGAGCAGCAACGGCCGCATCAGCACGACTCCGCCCGCGGCACAGCAGCAGGACACCGGCGCGACATCCCGTTTCCACTGAGCGACCTGCTCACCCGACAGCACACCCTGGGCGTGCGAGCCCGGCAGAACCATCAGCGGTCCGTTGTCTTCGGTGCAGTCGTCCAGATGCAGCCGGACGGTGAGCATGTTCGCGAGTACCTCCGCGGGCGGCTGAACGTGGGGAATCCCCGCCTTCACCGACCATGGGCCGAAGCCGGGGATGTCAAATCGCTCTCGGACTGCGATGGAGAGGTCTTGATGCCACGCTACTTTCCAGTTGGCTTCCGCGGTCTTGTCGAAAAGGATCCCGCGGACGGGGCATGCGCCCGGGCCGAGGATGGGTTCGACGATCTGGCCGAACTCGAGGGAGGTGGCCACTTGCCGCACTTCGGGAACGAGCCGCAGCAGATCGCGCATGGCGTAGAGGCGGTTATTTTTCTCGCGGGCCGCCGGGCCGGTTTCCGCATTGCCGACCGCGTTGATGAGAGCCGCGATGACGTCCGGCGCGACGACGTCGTGAAGAATGGCGAAGCCATTTCGGGCGAGATTGCTCGGGATCGATGCAACGCTTTCCGTCATGATTTCGCCGCACGTGTTACGGTCCGGAGGGGCGAGCCCAATAAGGCGCTAATGTGGCACGGGTTTTCAACCCGTGCAAGCGGCGCGAGTTTTAAACGTACTTTTCGACGAGCGCACTCAGCACGGGTTGAAAACCCGTGCCACGATTACAGGCGCCTGGGGCACGACGGGGTCCGGGACTCGGATCGGATCGGGTTCGAGCTCACGTTTCCTTCGACAACAGTTCCGCGCTGCGCAGCGTGTTTTTCAGCAGCATGGCGACGGTCATGGGACCGACGCCGCCGGGGACGGGAGTGAGGCGGGCGGCTTTGGGGTAGACGCCGTCCGTGTCCACGTCGCCCACCGTTTTTTTGGTGCCGTCGGGGAGGGTGACGCGGTTGATTCCCACGTCGATAACGACGGCGCCATCTTTCACATGGTCGGCGGTAATGAGGCCGGGTTTGCCGACGGCGACCACCAGCACCTCGGCCCGGCGGGTGTGCGAGGCGAGATCCTTCGTCGCGATGTGGCAAAGCGTGACCGTCGCCATCTGCTCGGTCAGGAGCAGCGCGATCGGTTTGCCTGCGATTTCACTGGCGCCCACGACCACCGCCTCCGCGCCGCGGAGTTCGACGCCGGTGGATTTGATCAGCTCGATCACGGCCATCGCGGTGCAGGGGGCGATGAGGGTGTGGCCGTAGACGACGTAGCCGATGTTCGCGGGGTTGACGCCTTCGACGTCCTTCACCGGGTCGATCTGGTACTGCAGGTCGGTGGGATCGAGTTGCGGGGGGAGCGGCAGATGGAGCATGATGCCGGTGACGGACGGGTCGTGGTTCAGCGATTGGATCACGCCGGCGACGGTTTTCTGGTCGGCGTCCGCGGGAAGCGTGCGGAGCTCGTAGGCAATTCCGACGGCTTCGCACGCCTGGCCCTGGCGCTGGGCGTAGAGTTCGCCGGCGGGCGTGGAGCCGACGAGGATTGCGGTGAGATGCACGCCGCGGCCTTTGGCGGCCAGGGCGCGAATCTGCTGCGTGACTTCCTGCCGGGTGGCAGCCGCGAGCTGCGCGCCGTCGATCCACTTGTCTGCCATAGACCGGCTAAACTTACGGGGGACGGCAGGAAAAGTAAAAGGCGGGAAATCGAAAGGACCGTGCGGATGAAGATCTACACCAAGACCGGCGACGACGGTACGACCGGCCTGATCGGCGGATCGCGCGTCAGCAAGGGGGACGCGCGGATCGAATGCTACGGGACGGTGGACGAGCTGAACGCCGGGATCGGCCTGGCCCTGGTGGCTGCGGAGCAATCGGCGGCGGAACTGGCGCCGATGCTCAGGCGGGTGCAGAACGAGCTGTTCGTGGTCGGCTCGCATCTCGCGACCCCAGACCAGAGCCCGCATCGCAAATCGCTCCCGGCGCTGCATGAAAAGATGGTGACGCGACTGGAAGAGGAGATCGACGCAGCCGAAGTAAACCTTGCACCGCTACGGCAATTTATCCTTCCGGGCGGCACCGAAGCCGCGGCCCGGCTGCACCTGGCCCGCACCGTCTGCCGACGGGCGGAGCGGCTGCTGGTCGCAATGTCAC
>JAQGHH010000237.1 GCA_028288945.1 Phycisphaerales bacterium | reverse complement strand
GCTGTTGGTTCATGTCGAGCACGTTCACCCGCGCGCCTGTGAGTTTCGCGAAGACGATGGCCGATAGGCCGATGGGGCCTGCGCCGCTGACCAGACAGTTCTCGGATGCGGTCAGCCCCGAGCGATCCACCGCGTGGCCGCCGATGGCGAGTGTCTCGACGAGCGCCAGTTGTTCGAACGTTAGGTTGGTGGAAGGGTGGAGCTTGCGTGCCGGGACGATGAAGCGGTCGCGGAGGCCGCCGTCGGTCATGACGCCGAGCACCTTGAGGTTCGCGCAGCAGTTGGTCGATCCCTTGCGGCAGGCGTGGCAGTCGCCGCAGTTCATGTACGGTTCGACCGAACAGCGGTCGCCGGGCTTTATGCTGGTAACGCCTTGCCCGACTTCCAACACTTCGACGCCCAGCTCATGCCCCGGGATGCGCGGGTAGCTGAAGAAGGGCATTTTGCCGAGGAATCCGCTGAGGTCCGTGCCGCAGATGCCGACGCGATGCACGCGCACCAGCGCCTCGCCCGCACCCGGTTTTGCGGGCTCGTCGATGTCGATCATGGCGCACTTGCCGGGCTGCTGAAGTTGAATCGCTTTCATGTTCCTCCGCAATCAGATCGCCAGCACCGGCCGGCAGAACGCACCGCTTTGATTCTTGAAATTGACCGGCAAACACCACATCGTGGCAGGCTGCGGGGCGGCGAGGGCCTCCGGGCCGAACTTCAATTCCTCCACGACCCACGCGCCGCCGCCCAGGAGGATTTCGTGAACGCGCGCGTTGTTGGGCTCCCGGCTTCCGGCGATCGAATAGTGATCGATGCCGACGCCGTTGATCTTCTGATCGACCAGCCACTGCGCGCCGTCCGTCGTCAGGAAAGGCGAATGAAACTTCCAATTGTCATCGTTCGCCCGGCAGAGCCCCCAGCCGGTGTTTAGCAGCACGATCAAGCCCTTGGGCGAGTCGAGAATTCGTTTCGCCAGATGCCCGGCGGTGATCGGGCCGTCGGGCCCGAGGCCCAGGCAATCGACGATGATCGCGGGGCCGACGAAGCGATCGAGCGGGATCTGATCGAGGCTCGCGCCGCCGGCCAGCTTGTGCAGCGGCGCGTCGATGTGCGAGCCGGTGTGGCTGGCGAGCGTCAGCATTTCGAGCTGCCAGCCGTGTTCTTCGTGGGTGGCCCCGAAGTGAATCTTCACGGGCGGGTGAGCCGGGCAATTGGGGCAGCCGTCGAAGAGGGGCTGGGAGAGGTCGATCAATCGCATCGGCGGGGACTATAGCGAAAACGCCGCACGGATTCATCTTGGGAGCGAATGTCGAAAATCACGGAGATTGGCCGCAGGCCCGCTCTTTCCCTCTCCCTCGTACCCGGGGGAGAGGGCAGGGTGAGGGGCCGAGTGTGAAGTTGCGTGATTGGAAGTGAAATCGCAACTCGACGTTCGGCCCCTCACCCGAACCCTCTCCCCCGAGTACGAGGGAGAGGGAGTCAGACGGAGCTTCGCTCCGACCGGCCCGTTCTGAGCGCATTTCGTAGGGTCCGCACCGCGGACCGTTCTCGCGTCGGCCGCGGAATCCTGGTCCTACGAAATCATTTTTCCTGACCCACCTTTGTCTTTTTGTTTTCCGTGCTCTCGGTGACCGACGTGGATGATGCGTCGTGCCCTTCGATCCGGTAGAGCGCGGCTTTCGTGCGGACGAAAAGGGCGTCGCCGGAAACTGCCGCACAGGACATGAACCCCGCGTCGAGCTGATTCTCCGCGAGTACCTTGAACTCCCGGCCGGCGGCGACGACGGTCGTCTTGCCCATCTCGTTGAAGAAATAGATTCGTCCGTCGGCATAAATCGGTGACGACGAGTAACTGCCATCAATGCGGCTGTGCCACGCCTCCTGGCCGGTCTTCGCGTCAACGCACGAAGCCGTGCCGATGTCGCTGACGAAATAGAGCAGACCGTCCACGAGAATTGGCGACGACCGCGTGGGCACGTACTTCTTTACTTTCCACGCGACCTGGCTGTCGCCGACAAGCCCGCTGCCGCCGGGGCGGAGCGCCCAGAGTTCGGTCTTGCCGTGGCCGGTGGAAATGTAAATGAGGCCGTCGCCGATCACGGGCGTGGCGCTGCCGGAGTGTGCGGCACGTTCCTCGATGTGCCACAATTCCTTGCCCGTCGATGGGTCGTAGGCGTAGACCGCGTTAGACCCTTCGCTGATGAGTTCCTGCCTGCCGTTGAACGAGATGACCCGGGGCGTCGAGAACGCCTTGTGCATGTCGCCGTCCGCCAGCGGCTTGCCGTTGGGCTGCATGTCCTTGAAGTCGATTGACCGGTCCGTCTTCCAAACCGTCTTTCCCGTCTTCTTGTCCAGCGCGGCCACGTACTGAAAATCACTGCCGTCGAAATCCATGACGAGCAGGTCACTCCAGAGCAGCGGAGAAGAGCCCGCACCGCGGAAATGGTTGCAAACGAAATCCGTCCGCTCCCAGAGCACCTTCCCGTCATGCGTGTCGAGACACGCCGTGCCGGGCGAGCCGAATGTGACGTAAATCTTCCCCTCTTCGATCACCGGCGTGGATGAAGCATAGCTGTTGAACGGATGGCAATACTGCGGCTTATCGACGTGAAACAACACCTGATCGAGCACGACCTTGCCACTGTCCTTGTCGAGACAGAGCGCGGACAACTCACGGCCGTCCTCGGTAGCCGTCGTCACCCAAACCTGATTCCCCCAAATCACCGGCGACGACCACGCCTTGCCGTGGATCGGCGTCTTCCATTTCACGTTTTGGCCTTCGCCCCATGTGAGCGGAACGCCCTTGGCGTCAGAAACACCCTGGCCCGTCGGCCCACGGAACTGCGGCCAACTGCTTTCAGCACCCGCGATCGAAGTCAGAAGGGCGATCGCGGCGCCAAGCAACACGATGGGAATGATTCGTCGCATGATGGGAGGATACCTGTAGTTTTCCCCGTTGGGTATGGCGTCTTGGTGCGCGGCATTCCGCCGTGGTACGGGCGGCGCGCCGTATTTATTGGCCGGTGCTCAGCGTAGTTCCTCCCGAATACGGGAACGTTCAGTGGAGAGCCGAACC
Organism: Phycisphaerales bacterium; assembly: GCA_028288945.1. Lineage (GTDB taxonomy): Bacteria > Planctomycetota > Phycisphaerae > Tepidisphaerales > Tepidisphaeraceae > RYN-428. The sequence continues at coordinate 2,627 of JAQGHH010000237.1, read as the reverse complement.
TACATGGCTATGCGCCAAGCCCGCCAAGCAGCCAAGAACGCCAAGGGAGAAATCCAATTGCCTCCCCCCGTGGCGTTCTTGGCTGCTTGGCGGGCTTGGCGCTTTGTCTTGTTCTTCTTCGCGTCCGTCATCGCGTCATCGCGGCTTCGCGGTTTTCCGCATCGCGGCTCTTCCCGAGGGGCCGAAGAGGTCGCTGCGCTCGGGCTTTCTTCGACCGGCGTACCGATCAAAAGTCCCGGAGTGCCGTGACCATGGGCAAGGCGAACACGAGGTTCGCACTCTACACAACACCGGGCGCAGGCGTTAAACTCCGGACCCACATGAGAAACAATCCAGCCGCTTTTGTGTTGACGTGTGTTTTCGGCGCGTTTGCGTTGTCTGTTGTATCCGCGTCGGCCCCGTTTGCCGGTGCGGCGCCCGCACCGACGGAAGCCCTGCGCGAATGGCTCGCCAAGCCGCGCGAGGGGCGGCCGGAATTGAACGATCAAGCGTTCGCAAAAGCATCACTCACGAAGGAGCAGGCCGGGCAGGCTAAGCAGCTATTGTGGGACGATCATCTGGCCGACCTCCGCGCCACGCGAGAGAAGGAATGGAAGGACGAAGCCATCACCGTCGGCGACCACACGCTCCGTTTCAAGCACCGACAGTTCGGCGAAAAGCCCAAAGACGGCTGGAGTCTCTATATCTCCATGCACGGCGGAGGCAACGCGCCCGCCGAGGTCAACGATCAGCAATGGGAAAATCAGGTCCGTCTCTATACGCCCAAGGAAGGACTCTACATCGCGCCGCGCGCTCCGACGAACACGTGGAACCTATGGCATGAAGGGCACATGGACGACCTGTTCGACCGATTGCTGGAGGACGCGTTTGCCGTCGGCGACGTGAACCCCAATCGCATTTACCTCATGGGCTATTCCGCGGGCGGCGACGGCGTGTATCAGCTCGCGCCGCGCATGGCCGACCGGTTTGCAGCGGCTTCCATGATGGCGGGGCACCCCAACGACGCCTCGCCGCTGGGACTGCGGAACATCGGTTTCGCCATTCACGTCGGCGCGCTCGACAACGGGTACAACCGCAACAAGGTCGCCGGGGAATGGAAAACGAAGCTCGATGACCTTCACACCGCCGACCCGAAGGGGTACGTGCACGTCGCGGAGTTGCACCCCGGCCGCGGCCATTGGATGGAGCGGGAAGACGCCGTGGCGGTCGAGTGGATGGCCGGGTTCACCCGCAATCCGGTTCCCGAGAAGGTGGTATGGAAACAGGCGGGCCGCACGCACGACCGGTTCTATTGGCTGGCGGTGCCGCCCAAGGAGGCCAGGGGCGGGGCGCTGGTCGTCGCGAGCCGGGACGGGCAGAAGATCGAGATCGAGAAAGCAGAGGAAGTCGCGAACCTGGTGGTGATGCTGAACGACGCGATGGTCGATCTCGACAAGCCGGTGACGGTGACGATGAAGGGCAAGGAATTGTTCAAAGGTGTCGCGCCGCGGACGATCGGGGCATTGCAAGCGACGCTCGCCGGGCGCGGCGACCCGTTCCTGACGTTCCCCGCGGCGGTGACGGTGAAGCTTGAGGACAAGACGCCGTTGGCAAAATAGCCGCAGTTTAGAAGCGGTTTCAGAACCATTGTGGCATGGGCGCCCCGCCCATAAATTCGCCGCTATGGCGGCCAAGAACACGGGCGGGGCACCCGTGCCACGGAGTTGTGAAATCGCTTCTTAGCGACGCCGCGCGGCGAACGCCCGTTAGAGCCCAATCGTTGAACCGCCCCGCTCGCCTGCGGTGAGCGGAGTCGAACCACGGGGCGCATTTCGCCTGAGCGAAAGAGAACGCCCCGCAAGCGGGGCGGCTAAACAATTGCTCAGCCCGGGTATTGACCGCGCGGCGGAGTAAGCGGTCGAGCTAGAACGGACTTGGGACGCGCGGGGCAGTGAGCACGGGGGCCTTGGCACCGATGGGAATGCCGCGCGGGGGTGCAGACGTACAGATGAAAACCGCGCGCATGGGCTGGCGGAGCGTGTGGGGCCGTCATATGACGACGGGCGGAGCTACGAGAGGACGGGCTCGGCGGCGCGGGCGCGACGGCCGGCGGTGCCGGTCTTCTTTTTCTTGCCCGCGGCAAGGTCGGTCTTGGCCCGCGCCTTACGGTAGTCGGGGCTGAAATGGGCGGACATGTCGAAGCCGAGGACAATAATGCCGGCGTTGGAGAGTGCCCGGGCCGCGGCTTCGCACTGCGGCTTATTGAGGCCGATCTTCGCCCCGATGTCGATGGGAGAGAAGCCCGCATTCAATTTCACACGCTTCAAAACCTCCGCCATCAGTTGCGTTGCTTCATTAGTCATTGCAGGATTCTACAGGAATCCCGCGAAATAGCGACCCTTCGGCGAAGGATTTTGTAGAACAAGGACGTGGAACGGATGAGGCGCTGCGCGCACGCGGTGTTACACTCCATGAGGGCACTTCGACGGGAAGCAAAACATGACAAGGGCTCATTTAACCGTGAAAATCGCCATTTTGCTCGGTCTTTTCGTGTGCGGTCCTGTCGGGGCCGGTGAATACGGCATTGTGGTGTCCAAGGCCACGGCCGCCGACCCGCAGTGGGCGAAGGTGGTGGATGCGCTCGTAAC
>JAQGHH010000532.1 GCA_028288945.1 Phycisphaerales bacterium | reverse complement strand
CCTGGCAGCGGGTGGTGGGCCTGTGCGTGACCATTGGCGTCGTGCTGGTCGTATACGCCGTGCAGGCGAACGGCGATGCGTTTCGTGACCGGCACGTGCAGAACGTCTACGCGTGTGTCTTCACCGGACTCATGGCCGTGCTGGCCCTGGTGATTTCCGCCACCGCGATCGCGCAGGAAAAAGAGGGCGACACGTGGACCCTGCTGCTCGCCGCCCCCGTCGGCGGCAGGACGATCGTGTGGGGCAAAGCGTTTGGCGTCCTCCGCCGACTGCTCGGCCCCGCCCTGCTCATCACGCTGCATTTTCTCCTGTTCACCATCGTCGGCGTGATCAGCGTGCGCGCATTTTTGGTGATCCTCTGGGCCATGTTCAGCTTCAACTCGGTTTGGGTGGCCACCGGCGTTTACTTCTCGCTCCGCTGCCGGAAGGTGACGGTCGCCGTAATCGTGAACCTGCTTCTGGCGATCGGCACGTACGTCGTTCTCCCCGGCATCCTTGCGGTTATTTCAGCCTACACCGAATCGAGGACGCTCGTGCAGCAGGTCTCCTGGTATCTGCCGTATTACTACGAAGTGTCCGCCGTGGAGGAAATGCGCCCGGCGGAAACGGCAATTTTCCGGGCCAGTTTATACGCCGATGAGGAACGGAGGATCTGGCTGCCCAGCGACGACCATGTGGCCTGGCCGGAGTTCATGGCGATCGCGTTCATCGTCGGCTGCGCCCACCTCGTCGCCGCATGCCTGGTGATCGCCCACACCGCCTATCACTTCAATAGCATCGTCGGCCGTGCCCCGCAGAGGCACAAACTGACGTACGCGGACAACCTCCGATCAGAGGCGCTGCCGCGGATGCGCGCGGATGGATGAAGGGGGATTGGAACGTGGAGCGTGGAACGTGAAAGCATAACACGCTGATGGGCCTCTACATTTTCCGAAATTCGGTCACTGATTTAATCTTCACGCTCCACGCTCTACTCCTCATCTCCTCTCCTCAACCGGCGCGTTCACTTCCGTTTCAGGCTTGGGCACCGACGGCTTTTCCGCCTTGGACTCGGAGGCGGCAACGATCTTGTCGATGCGGTCCTGCACGGGTTTTTCCTGCGCGTTGCGCAGGGACCTGATCGCGGCGGATGCCCGCGGGCCCATCGCGGTCAGGTCGGCCGCGGCACGGTCGGCGTGCTGCACGTCCGTGCTGGCCAGGTCGGCCACCAGCCCGCGGATCTTTTCCAGAATCGATGCGGGCGGTTGCGGCTGCGGCTGTTTGTATTCGTCGACCAGCGACGCCGGCACGCGCATCGTCGGCCCGCTCTTCAGCGCCACGTCGATCACGTCCCCCTTCAACCGCCCGCTGAGCGTCGCTTCGTCCCACAGTGTCACCTGAACTTCGCCGAGGGCGCTGCCCGCCCGGGCGAGGGCGCGGATTTCGGCACCGTTGATCTCGATCGTGTCAAACGCGGTCTCAAGGAAAAGCTTGCCCGCGAGCGTGCCGACCAGGCGGTCGGATGTGCTCAGTGAAAGCGTGGGCGCGTCCTCGGCGGGCTCCTCGACCTTGGCCGCCAATTGCACCCGGCTCACCGCCGCCGCCGGGAAACTCAGGGGCTTGCCCGCCGCCACCGTCCGCGGCTTAAATTCCAGCGGGTCCTGCTGCACCAGCCCCGCGAACCGTGAACCGTCCGTCAGCAAAATCTGATGCACCGGCTGATCCTCGCCCGTGAACACCAGCGCCGCGATGGCCTCGGGCTTGATCGCGAGCGACCCATACCGCGTGGTCACCGATACGGGCCCGGCGGGCTTTTCCACGCCGATGCGGTCCCCGTTGCGGAGCAGCACCATCGGCTGGTCGTACTTGAATTCCGACGGCTCCCCCAGCCGCTTGCGATACCCCATGCGCGAGATTGACGCGAGGGGGATCGGCGTGACCTGTCCGCTGGAAAGCTGCAAATGAATGGCGGGCGACTGGAGCATCCCGCCGAACGCTTCGCCGTCGGTCGTCACCAGGAGCTGCGTGGGCCGGAACTCGCCGACGGTAATAAACGCGACGACTTTTTCCGCCGGCAGCTCGACCGGGCCGTAGGGCGTCCGGAGCACGTACTTGGTTTCCTGGATCGTGCCCTTGTACTGATCGCCCCCGCGCAGCTCCACCACGTCGAGCAGTTTCCCCCGGAGGATTTCGAGGTCGCCAATGCTCCCCGCGTGGGGGGGAAAGTTGACCACGGCCTTCAGCAGGTCGGGCGGCAGATTTTCAAGGAACTTCTGCGACGCGGACCTTTGGAGAAAGCCGGTTGCGTCATCCACCGTCGGGCGCACGGCTTGGATGTGGACGATCGCGGCGGTCTTGTGGGCCGGGACCTCGACGTCCCACGTGACGTCGACCTGATCGTTCCCCTGCTGCGGCGCGAAAGTGGGCGTCGTCTTCCCGCCCCGTCCAGCGCCGAGCATCGCGATGCCGCGATTGCCGTCGAACACGGCGAGCCCGATCTGCTGTTTACTTTTCTCGTCGGAGAACCCCTGCGAAGACTGCACGTTTCCGCCGAGGTCAAAGTTCACGTGGACGGCCGCCCTGATCGCGGCGCCCGTGGGGTTTTCCAGGACCTCCACCCACCGGCACCAACCCTCCTTCGAGTTTACCGAGACCCGGCGGCTGACGTTCAGCCCCGCCAGCGGCATGGGGGGAAGCACCACCTCATTGGCATTGGGATTCAGCTGCGCCTGTTGTGCGTTGGGAGAATATTGCTGGTTGGGCCCGACGAATAGCCGGCCGCCCGCGTCGTACACGTCCGCGTCGCCCGGGCCAATGCACCCGTCCGCCTGCACGTCCCATTGCGTCCCGAAGTTGTCGCGGAAGGTGTAGGGGAGCTGGACGGGTTGCCCCGCGGCGGCTTGCATGATCACTTCCCGCGCAATTGCGGGTGAAGTGCCGCCTAAAAACCCGACGCCCGCCCCAAAGCTCAGCCCGCCCAGAAGCGCGCGCCGGAACCACGCGATGCGAAAATTGGGTGTCACAGACGACCTCACAAAAAACGACGCCCGTTCCCGCCCTCGATTGTCCCCACCCCGGCCGCGCACGGCAAGCAACCGCGATGCCCGCTTGGGTATGCAGGCGGCCACCGCCGTATTACTTCAGCACATCATTCACTTGCAAAAACTGGTCGAACAACGCCTGTGGGACGACCGGGCCCGCTCCCCCCGCCGCCCCGTGGCCCGCAGCGCTCGCGCCAGGTTTCTGTGCCTTCCGCTGCTCTTCCAGCTTCTGTAACACAATATCAATCGCCTTCTGGCCTTCGGGCGGCTGCTTGGGGCGCATCTGCTTGAGCACGCCCGCCGCCACCGGCCCCATGCTGACCAGCGCCGCGGACGCGCGGTCGCGCTGCTTCCAGTCGTCGGCGTTCAGGTCGGCCAGAATCGTCTTGATCTTCTCGATCATCGAGGGCGACGGCTGCGGTTGCGGCTGGCTGTACTCTTCCAGCAGCGACACCGGCAGTTTCATCGTTACGCCGCTGTTGAGCAGGCAGCTCAACTCCGCGTCCTGTAGCTGCCCGCTGAGGGACGTGCCGTCCCACAGCACCACCTGCACGTCCTGCACCGTCTCCTTCGCGTGGGTGAGCGAACGGATTTCGGTGGCATTTACTGCGATCGTATCGAACGCGGTTTCGAGGCTCAGCTTTCCGGTGAGCGTGCCGACGAGCAGGTCGTCGTTCACCAGCCGCAGGGTGGGAGTGAAGTCGTCCACCTCCGCCACCTTGCCCGAAAGCTGTAGCCGGGCCACCGCGCTGGCGGGGAATTTCACCGCTTGCTCGCCCGCGTCGAGCGTGACCTCGAACGCCTCCGCGCCCAGCAGCCCGGCGAACTTGCTGCCGTCGGTCAGGAAGACCTCGTGGACTCCGTTTTCTTCATTTTGGAGCGACACCGCGGCCACGCTCTCGGGCTTGAGCGTGAGCTTCCCGTAACGCGTGGCGACTTCGAGGCTGGCGGTGGGCATCTTGATGACCATCCGCTCGCCGCTGCGGGTCACGACCATCGGCTTCTCGAAGACCCATTCATCGGACTCTCCCGCGCGCTTGCGGTATCCGACGCGGCTGACTTGCGACACGGGGATCTGCGTCACCTGTCCGCTGGAAAGCTGAAGGTCGAGCGTCTCTTTCTTGAGCCTGCCGCCGAAGATTTGGCCGTCGCTGGTGACCAGAAGCTGCCGCGGGCGGAACTGCCCGATGTTGATGATGCCGACGACTTTATCCACGGGCAGATTGACCGGCCCGTAAAAGGTCTGGAGCGTATAAGCGACTTCCTTCAGCGTGCCCTTGAACTGGTCGCCGCTGCGCAGCTCGACGACGTCGAGCAGATCGCCGCGGAGCAATTCGATGTCGCCGATCCACCCTTGCGTGCTGGGGAAATTGACGATCAGCTTTCGCAGGGCCGGCGGGATCGATTTAAGCAGCGCGGATTCCTTGATCCCGTTCACCCACTGCGTCCCCACGTCCTGCGTCGCGACGCATTTGTGCAGGTGCAGCCACGCGATCTCCTTGCCCGCGGGGACGGGCACGTTCATCGCCGCGGTGACGAAATTATTTCCTTGCGGCCAGTTCAGCGTCGGAAAGACCTTGCTCCCCTTCCCCGCGTACACCTCGACCACGGACTGCCCCGCCCCCGTCTGCGCGATCCACGCGATGTTCTGGTCCTTCTTCTTGGGGTCCGCCACGAAGGAGGAGGCGTTGACGCCGTAGTTGAGGTTCGACTGGATCGAGAGGTTCGCGACCTGATCCTGGTTCTGCCCGTTCTTGATGATGTCGATGTAGCGGACGTACCCGCCTTCCTTGTCGAACATGATCCGGCGAGTGAGCGTCAGCCCATTGGCCTGAAGATTCTCGATCAACAACTCCCCAGTCTTCTCATCGACGCGGCCCTGGTTGTTGTTGGCGTTGGGCTGCACGCCGTTGACGGTGAGCATGGCCCCCTGGCTGTACAGCGGCATGTTCCCCTGCTGCTGTAGCCACCCGTTGCCGAAGATGCGGTACTGCCCGCCGGCGCCGTCATTAAACAGGTAAGGCAGATTGACCACGCCCCCCGCGCCCGGCTGCTGCGGCTGGCCGTTGTTAAAAACCCGCCGAAACTGCGCCCGCCCCGTGCCGGCAAAGCACGCCACCGCCGCAATCAGGGCAATCGCCCGCACCACCCATTGTTTTCGGATCATGGTTACTCCAAATCGTCAGTGGTCCGTTGTCAGTTGTCCGTTGTCAGTGGTCAATTGTGCAATCCCGCATTCGCGTGCCGATCCGGTGGCTCTGGCTCCCTCTCCCTCGTACTCGGGGGAGAGGGGACCGGAGCGCGTCGGAGTTCGTCCCTCTCCACAACTGACAACTGACCACGGACAACTGACAATCACTTCCGAATATAGATCACTTCCCCACTCGTATGTTTCAATTCTCCCGTGACGCACTGCACAATAATCTTCGCAACGTCTTCGGGCGCGAGCGTTTTTTCCGTCGGATACTGCTCGTGCGATAAAATCTTCCGGAACATCCCCGTCTCGACGGCTGCGGGCGCGACGGTGTGCACGCGAATGCCAATCGGCTCCCCCTCGCGCGCCGCCGACAGTCCGAACAGGTTCACGCCCGCCTTCGCGGCCCCGTAAGCCGCAAACCCGGGGAACGGGTCGCGCGCCGCCTGTGATGAAACATTTACGACGACCCCGCCCCCCTGCCGCACGAACGCCGGCCAGACCGCCTTGCACAGGTAAAACGCCGCCGAAAGATTCGTGTCGATCACTTCGCGCCACTCGTCGGCGGACATCTGTGCGATCCCCCGCACCGGCGCCACCCCCGCGCAATGAATTGCCGCGTCAATCCGCCCGAGCCGCTCGATCACGGTAGCGACGGCCCCCTCCACCTCTTCCGCCCGGCTCACATCCGCCCGGCAGACCAGCCCCCCGCCGCTGAGTGTCGCCGTCTCTTCCAACTCACGTTCAGAACGGGCCAAAAGTGCCACCCGATACCCGAGCCGCGCCAGCGCCACCGCCGTCGCCCGCCCGATCCCGCGCCCCGCCCCCGTAATAACCGCCACCGGCTGCTGCATCGTCGCCGCCTCACTTACGGAGAATCGTAACACGCCGACTTCAAAACGAAAGGCGATAATCGCGCGGCCCCACGGCCTGCGGATTGGTTACCGCTGTTCGCGCAGCTAATTTCCGGTCGGGCCGAGCAATTGTTTAACCGCTCCACTCGCGTCGCGCGTCCCGCGTAAGGTGAAAGATGAACAGCGAGGATCAAAAGGCCCGGACGAGGCGCGTCCGCCCACGTTTCCGCCCCTCCAAAAAACACGTCCCTCTATGATAGTACGAAATAGTTTACATTTCGCCGCGCAACCCCTTGCCCCACCGCACGCAAGAGCGCGGCGTGTGGATTTCTGAAGTCCACGCCGTTTTCGCGAACGGAAGTGATTTTTCATTTCAGGTGCGGGGAAAGTGGGGAGTCGTTCAGTTTGAGATTTCCTTTTTTCGGGCTGGCATCATCCCGCACTCCGGGCATCGGTCAGGCGTGGCGCGGAGGTCGTAGCCGCACACGGGGCAGAGGCCGCAAGCACATTGTCGATGTTTGTGCCAGAAGCCGTAAACCTAAACCGCCGGCAAGGAGCCGCCGGTTTTGTTGGACTTGCTGATTGCGGTGGCCATCCTCTTCGCAGTGCTATCGGCGATTGTCACATGGCGGGTGAGAGTCCGGCCATAACCGGATCCCGGCGGCGGCTGCCCGCCGTTGGAGATTTGACCAGACCTTCATCCCCGTGCACGATCACCCCATGCTCGGCATCCACGACTTCTGGCTTTTCGCCGCTTCCGGGGTCGTCCTGACGATCACGCCCGGCCCCGACACGCTCTACATCCTCGGCCGCAGCATCGCGCAGGGCCGCCGGGCGGGCGTGCTGTCCGTTCTGGGGATCAGCACGGGGATAATGGTCCACACCACCGCCGCGGCACTGGGGCTCTCCGCGCTCCTCGCCAGCTCGGCCGCGGCGTTTTCCGTGGTGCGCTGGATAGGGGCGGCGTACCTCGTCTACCTCGGGCTGCGAATGCTGCTGCGCCCCACCACCGGCGACCAGCCCGCCGCCGGGACAACGCCGCCCATGAGCCCGATGGGCGTCTACCGCCAGGGCCTGTTCACCAATCTGCTGAACCCCAAAGTGGCGCTCTTCTTCCTGGCATTCCTCCCGCAATTCGTCGACCCCCATTCCCCCCACCGGATCGCGGCGTTCCTCCTGCTGGGCCTCGAGTTCATTCTCATCGGAACCACCTGGTCCCTGTGCCTCGCCTGGTTCGCCGCCGCCGCCAGCCGGCGGCTGCGCGAACAGCGCGCCTCCGGCCGCTGGCTGGGCCGTGCGTCCGGCGTCCTCTTCATCGGCCTCGGTGCGCGGGTGGCACGCGGGTAGCCCTTGCATCGGCTTCCCGAATCACTACGCTCCTACCCTCCTCGCCAGCCCGCAGGCGTCCGACGGGATATGATCCCCGGCACACGCCTCAGCGATCTCAGAATACCCCTTGCAGGCACGCAGGAGTTCGTCTTTTTTCTGCCCGTTCTCTCGCAAAATTCGTAATTAATGATGCGTTCCGTATTTTATGAAATCAGATGACAAAGAGTTGCCGGGCATTAATCTGCGGCCAAAGACAGGATCACGAAAAGTCCCTGTCGGAATGTGCATTTCAATTGTCATTCTCTCAATGATGGCGGTCTTGTACACGTCGACGTATGACCGACACGTCTACAAGGATGCGATTTCCGGGCAGTGGTTCGGTTCTGCAAGAGGTGTGTTCTTCGTAGCACGGGTTAGCGAATTGCGACCTTATAAAGGTGCGGCGATGCGCGCCAACATGGAGTTTGGGTCGTCGGACCTTCGGGACAAGTACCGAATATACGAGCAGGATTACAGCATAAGGCGTGAATTTATGGGATTCCGCCATGAAGTATTCACCGTTATTCCACCGTGGGGTTGGGATGCTTATTCCAATCCAGTCGGCGTGGGCGGGCCGTTCCCAAAGAGTTGTGTGACAGTAGCATTATGGACCGTCCCTCATTGGCCCCTGTTGCTCATGGCCGGACTTCCATTAATCCTTAGATTGGTCAGATTTGTATATAGTGACTGGAAGTCGCAAATATGGGTCAGGAAGGGACTGTGTCCACACTGCGGCTACGATACTCGTGCTAGCCGAGCAGTCTGCAGCGAGTGCGGTCAACTGCTTTCCAGTGGGCCCACGGATTTTCAGGCATAAGAAAATAGCCCGCAGAATTGTACTGCAAGCCGAATAGCACACCCTAGGCCGCAAGATGGGGCTCCTCGCCTACTCCCCCTTTCTCTCTGCGCGGCAGGCGAAGCGGAGCTCACTCCCTCCCCTCCTCCCTCCGCGGCTTCGCGTGCGCCGGGATTTCCCTCTCGGCCATCGGCTTCCATTCCACGTCGAACGACCCGCGGTACCCGAACAGCGGCCCCCACACCTTGTTGCGAACGTCCACCTCAATCCGAAATCTCCCCGCGGCGTCGTCATACCATTCGCAAACGTCGGCCACTCCCGAAAAGAACATCGGAAAACGGAAGCCGATCGCGCCTTCGTAGAACCGCTGCTCCCCGCTGCGGAGGCGCAGCCCGCCGCGGGCGTCCACTGACAGGTCGATGTCCACTGCAAGATGCTGATGGGTCCCAAGATAGTCCACGATCTTGCCGCGTTGCGCGCTGTGGATCATGTACGCATCAAACCGTCGCGGCTTGCGCGTCTGGAACGTGCGAAGCCACGTCACCGTCTCGCGGCCGAGCGAATCGCGGTAGGCGTAGTTCTCGATCGTGAACGGGACGTTCTCCCCGAACTCCGGGAACATGATCCGCCGCCAGGTCCCGACGTACAAAAATGGCAGCGTGTACGCCCGGCCATGCCAGAGCCGATCCATCACGCCGGTGCCAATCGCACACAGCCGGTCGGCGCTGCTAAAGCCAAAGCGCCTCTGGATTTGCGGATGCAAGCGGGCGAAATCGGAACCCATCGCGTCCTGATAAATGGAGCTCATGCTTTCTCCCGCGGCGACGTCCGCACGCACCGGCCGGCAGACGGCAAATCCCTGCCTCCCGCCAATGCCACCGCCGCCAGTGCGAACACGGCAACATTTAGTGCAATAGGATTGAACGCAGCCACGAGATATTGCGGCGAGCAAAGCGCCACCCCGATCGCGGCAAGCGGCATCGCAACAACCGTCACCCAAAGCGGCCATCGCGATCGCCAGGCGAACAGCAATGCCAATCCCAACGCGACCTCCGCCCACCCCACCCCGGCGCAGACTTTGCCCGCCGAGCTTTCCGACAGGCCCGTGCTGCGGAGCATCGCAAACTCATCCCGGTGCCGAAAAATCAGTTTGGGCACCAGGCCCTCGTAGAGCCAGACGAACGCGAGCGCGAGCCGCGCGATCGCGTGGATCACGCTGCGCTGGGTGGACAGCGCGGGCTCGATTCCCTTTTCGATCCACAGCCGCAACCGATCGAAGCTCCACGCCGTGGCCCAGCCGATCAGCGGGCGGAAGACAAGCCGGTCAAACCCCCGCCCCGCCGCCCCGAACCGCACCGTGTAGTCGTAATCGGTAAGAAATCGGACAGACTGCGCCTCGTCCGACGGCACATACTTCCAATACCCCGACCCGACGCGGATCAGGCTCTTGCGATCATCCGACCAGAACTTCAGCGCGCTCGTCCGCACCCCGTCCGACCCGTCGCGGCTCCCGACGCTCTCCCCTTCCCCCCGAATTCCGATGCCGAATCCCAGCCGGGTGGCATACAAAAACCGCTGCGGCTGAGCCGCATCCGCCCGCGGCAAGTATTCAATTTCCGTAAACCGCAGATCCCATTTCTCATGCAACTCCGGCACCTGCGTCAGTTCCCAAACACGATCGATCGGGCCGCGAATGTCGATCTGAACGTAGATGCTCTTTGCCGCGCCCATTTGCTCAGCAGTATACAAGTGGGAGCCAAGCCGCCATCGGTGCTCCGATCCTTTCACGGATTTTGCCAGGCGTG
>JAQGHH010000524.1 GCA_028288945.1 Phycisphaerales bacterium | reverse complement strand
CCATATCCTTCCGGACCCATGTGTCACCAACGCACGATTTAATCAAAAGCTTGGTGCAGCACTCCTGTTTGGGAACCGATGATAAGGTGCTCAAACCAAAGGAAAATCAATGGGACTTGATGGAATTGACGCCCGCATCGCTCGACTCTCACGCAAGCGTAATTCTCGTTTCATGGCTGAAAGCCTTGAAAACAGAGTCCTCATGTCGACCGTCGTTGTCGCCAACAACAATGACAGCGGGGCGGGATCGCTTCGAAACGCTGTTGCCAACGCCGTCGCCGGCGACACCGTGGACCTCACCCATCTCAGTGGCACCATTACGTTCGCAAGCGGAATCGAAATCACCCGGGACGTCACGATTACCGGGCCAGGCGTCAACGTGCTGACGCTTGACGGCAACAATGCCTTTCAGATGTTCAATGTCGATGGCGGCATGAGTCTGACCATTTCAGGCTTGAAGTTCATCAATGGTTCAAGCGGCAACGGCGGCGCCATCTTTAATGTCGGGACCCTTGCCGTCAGCAATAGTTGGTTTAGCGGAAACCATGTCACGTCCGGTGGCGGCGGCTTCGGCGGCGCCATTTCCTCATGGTCGGGCTCCTCGTTCAGCATCAGCGGCTGCACGTTCGATAACAACAGTGTCGTAAGCACAGGCGGCAACGGCCTCGGCGGCGCTGTGTCGGGAGTAGGGTCCGGCGGGTCCATCACCAACTCCACGTTCACCCAAAATTTTGCCCGTGGTGGAGATACGGGCTACGGCGGCGCCGTTTTCCTTTCCAGCGCCGGAACCACGATCACCAATTGCACGATCATCGGCAACAGCGCGGAGAGCGGCGGGGGAACGGTCGGCAACGGCAATGGCGGCGGCCTTTATTCGGAAGGCGCCACCACCACCGTCACCAATTCCATCATCGCCCAAAATTTCGGTGGGGGCGTCGACGTGAGCAGCGGCGGCCAAATCTTCAGCGGGGGACACAACCTGATCGGCAACTTCACCGGCTCGATCTTCGTCAACGGCGTCAACGGCGATCAGGTCGGGAGTTCCGGGTCGCCGCTGAATCCGCACGTGGGAGCCGAGGCCGACAACGGCGGGCCCACGCCGACGATCGCACTGCTGTCCAACAGCACCGCTATCGACGCCGGCACGTCCACCGGAGCGCCCACGCTGGATCAACGCGGCGACGCCCGGCAGGGCGCGGTCGATATCGGTGCTTACGAGTACCAGGTCCTTTCCGTCAGCACGGCAGCCGCGGCTTTGCCTACAACGGTTACCGGCACGACCACCGCATTAACCGTGCTTGGTGCGGATGTCGGAGGGGAAAATAACGTCACCTATACGTGGGCGGCCACCACCGAACCCGCCGGCGCGGCCGTCATGTTCAGCAGTAACGGAACAAATACCGCAAAGCTTTCCACCGCGACATTTAATATGGCCGGAACGTACGTTCTGACCGCAACGCTAGCGGATGGGGGGATCAGCATCACCAGCGCGGTGACGGTCACCGTCAGCCAGACGCTTACCAGTGTTGTTGTCAGCCCCTTGTCATTGTCACTCATCGCGAACGGCACGCACCAATTCGCGGCTGTCGCATTCGATCAATTCGGCAATGCGCTGAGCAGCCAGCCGGCCTTCACCTGGAGCAAGACCGCTGGCATCGGGAGTGTCAACTCGACGGGACTGTATAGCGCCGGCCCCGCGGCGGGCAGCGCGACGATCCAGGCCGGCAGCGCAGGCGTGAACGGCACGGCGGGCGTTACCGTGACTTATACCCCGCCGGCTTTTTCAAGCACCGCCGTGACGGGCCTCAGCCCGTCAAAGGCCTATTCCTACAGCATCACGACCACCAATCCGGATGGCGGCCCACTGACCATCACCGCGATGACCAAACCCGCGTGGCTGACGATTGCCGATCACGGCGACGGCACCGCCGCCCTGACCGGGACACCGACCGGCGCGGACAACGGCAGTAACCCGGTGGTGCTGACCGTCAGCGACGGGACGACATCCGTCAATCAGTCATTCAGCATTGTGGTCGATTTGTTGCCGACCGTGTCCGTCAGCGACGTCACCGTCGCCAAAGGTCTCTCCAACACGAGCAATGCGACGTTTACCGCTACATTGAGTGCCGCTTCAACGGCGCCTGTTACCGTCGACTATGCCACCACCCCCGGCACGGCCAAGGCGGGTGTTGATTTCGCCGCCTCCAGCGGCACGGTCGTCGTCCCCGCGGGGCAGACTTCCGCAACGTTTACCGTCGGCGTCTTCGGCAACGTTGCTTCCGCATCCGGCAGCTTCACCGTCTCGCTGTCCAACCCCGTCGGCGCCACGCTGTCGACCACCAACTCCGTTGGCACCGCCACCATCACCGGCATCAATTCCCACATCGTGAACTTCGGCGGAAAAATCAAAGCCGTCTACACCGATGCTGCCGGCCAGCAAGTGACCGTGGCCCTGGCCGGCCCGGGTATTGGTGTTCTGGTCTTCCCCGCCGGCACCGGCAATGTTGACGCCGACTCGGTCATCCTCGCCGGAACGACGGTCGATTCCCGGCTCACCATCACGACTAGCCACAACGCCACGACCAACATCGCCTTCATTCGGTCCACGTCGCCCATGGGCAACATCATTGCCGGGTCGACTAACCTCACCGGCGACCTTTCGCTCAACACGGTGCGCAATCTCATTCTCCGCTCCGTCAACGGCGCAACCAAGCCCGGCGGCTCCGCCGTCACGCTTGCCGCCGGGGCCGTCAACAACCTCACACTCGGCACAGTCACTGATGCTTCGATCACTTCCGGCTCCATCATTCGCAATCTCACCGTCGATTCCTGGACGGACAACGGTGCGAATGACACCATCTCAGCCCCGGCCATCAAGACCATCGTCTCCGCGGGCGACTTCGCCCCTTCCGTAACCGCCGGTTCCATGACCACGCTTTCTATCAAAGGTGCTGTCACCGGCGGCGCATGGAATTTCGACGGCACTGTTCAGTCGCTCACAACCGGCGGAATCACCAGCGATTGGACCGCCCATTTCACGGGCAACGTCGGGGCCTTCACGGTTAAGGGTGATCTCGACGGCTCGCTCACGGCCCAGTCCGTCCAGTCGCTGACGGTAACCGGCAGCGTCAATGGATCCACGATCAATCTGACTGGCTCAAACGGCCAACTCGGAAAACTAGCCGCCCTCGGCTTACTTGCCGTGCGTGGCAATGTTTCCAATTCCACCATCACCAGCGTTGCGAATATGGGAACCATCTCTGTCGGCGGCATGAGTGGTTCAGAAATCTTTGCCGGTATCCTCTTGGGAACGACGGGTCTTCCCACTAGCAATGACTTTGCCGTTGCCTCATCCATACGCAGCGTCAACGTTAAGGGCTTGCCCTTTGCTGATTCCAACATCGCCGCGAGGGCGATCGGCAGTGTGACACTAGCCGACGTGACAACCGACAATGCCGGCACACCGTTCGGTGTTGCCACCAAATCCCTAAAAGCATTCGCATTACGCCGGCCCGGGCAAAAGGCCCTCTTATGGCATAACAATCAGTCAACCGCGGTCTTCAACACTCTGCCCGGCGACTTGCGAATTCAACTCATATAAATCCATTCTCGTAGGTTATTGCCGCCGACGAGCGATTTCAGCGTCTCGGCCACAACAGGCGCCTGACGGCGTGCTGCCGGGTGCGGTGGAATTCCGGGGATGGAGACTCGCCCACCCGCCGGAGGTTTCCGGGAATGAGCCGATTCCCGCGTTGCCCCATCCGATGCCGGGGACACGACAGGTGCGGCGGTGGGGGGGCGCGGCCGGCGTTGCTGGTGATTCCCGGCAAAGGCCTCATTCCGTCCCGCACGCTATCTAACTCACCGCGACCGGCGTATCATGTCCTGTACCCGACGACCGAGTCAGGGATGGCGAACCGTGATTTCGCCGCCGCTGCCTCCCTCGCCCGTTGGTTCACTCGGCCAAAACGCTGGCCCTTTCTTTCCCTTCAGCCGTCGCGGCGCGAATTGCCTCGGCGGAAGGCGGTGCCCCGCATGCCGGCGGCATCCCCCGGAGAATTTGCTTATGACCCAGGAAAATGTCGTCACAGCGAAGACCCCCCGCCCCGCGGCCGCCGTCGCGGAGGATTACTCGGAAGAGATCATCCGGTTCGTGAAGAAGCGTCCGGAGGACCGCGTCACCTGCAAGCACGTTTCGGGAAACAACTACCGCTGCAACTGGTGGGCGCCGGCCAGTGGCCTGAAGTACGACAACCCCCAGATGACCGGCCTCACGGTCACCACCCACGTGGTGCGGCTGAGCCGGTTTCTGACCGTCACCAAAAACGCCGAGGGCCTGGTCGTCAATGACTGGACGCCGACGCCCACCTAGGGCGCCCGGCGGCGGGTGAGCGGGGCCGATGCGCGGCAATGCGTCGTCGCGGCACACGCAATGGAGATTTCGTGAATAAACCAGGCGGCAACACAGCCGTTGTTTCGAGCTACGACGCGTTTCATGCCCGCCTGGATAACGGCGGGCGGTCCAACGTCGAGCGACACCTGACCGTCTGCCGGCGCGAGCCCAGCGGCGGACATCTCAAGCTCTGGAAGCGCCTGGCGGGCCACCTCGCCACACTCACGCCGCACGTCATCAGGACGTTCGGGCAGCGGGCCGTTCAGTTCTACGAGGCGGACGGCAACTACCGCCGGCAGCTTTTTGCTATCGAAGACTTGCGGGACGGCAAGCTCGCCGTGTACACGGCAAACGTCCTGGAAGCCGCCGTCACGGCCGGCGTGCTGATTAACGGGTCGGCCCCGGACCATCACCCCATTCTGTTTGCGTTGGGCGGCGCGCCCGATGAACAGTTGCGGATCGAATCCCTCACCGCGTCCAACACGTCGTCCGCCCCCGAATACTACCGCCACATGCTCGATTGGAACCGCAAGGCCATCCGCATCACGCTGTCAACGGATGCCACGCCGGCCCAGATCGCCGCGGCCGAAGCGCTATGCGCGCTGTCCGTGACGGCATGAGTGGGGCGTTACATCGAGACGCCGGGGATGGACGGCTACGCACTGATCAATCAACGCGTTCATGTCGCCCGGCTCTCAGCAAGGAAATGTTAATGGGAACGCAGACGCCAAGCCTCGGGATTCACCAGGGCACTTACGACGCGGTTTTTCAGCACCCGGTCGCCCGGAACCTTCAGTGGCGGGACGTGCGGTCCATGCTGACCGCACTGGCGAGCTTGGTTCAGGAAGATCACAACGGCAATTTGAAGTTCACGCGGAACGGCCAGAAGCTGACCGTCCGCCCGCCGCAGCGCAAGGATTTCTCTGACATCCAGGAGCTGATGCGGATCCGCCTGTTCCTCCAGCAATCCGCCGCTCCCGTGGAGGCGGCCGTGGCCGAAGGAGTCCACCTGCTTGTCGTGATCGACCACCGCGAGGCGCGAGTCTTTAAGGCCGAAATTCACGGCTCGGTGCCCCGGCGGATCACCCCTTACGACCCGCACGGCTCACACCGGCATCTGCACAACGTGGAAGACGATTCCAACGGTCAGCGCAAGCCGGAACTCAAGACCTTCTACGAGGCGATCGCACGGACCCTGGGCGGCGCCGAGAAGATTTTGATCATGGGAAGCTCGACCGGGTCGAGCAGCGCGATGGACCATCTTGTCGCAGAGCTCAAACAACATCACCCGGAGCTCGCCCGGCGAATCTCTGGCACGATCGTCGTCAACGAACAACACATGACCGAAGACCAGTTGCTGGCGCAGGCGCGGGCGTTCTACTCGGCGAAACAACCCTGATTTCGTTTGGGTGCGGGGGCACTCGATCTAGCCGCTGGCCCGCCAGCCGTACCTTTTCAAACAGGTAGTATGGACATAGGCAACGGTTCGACAACGATCTCGCCGACGACACCCCGGGCGGGTTCATTTTTTCCGGGGGTTTGGCCCCTGGTGCGGGGGGCGTTCGTCAAGTCCGTTCAAGACCGGGTCCCGAAGCTGGCCGCGGCGCTGGCGTATTACATGGTCTTCTCGCTGGTTCCGCTGCTGGTGATTGCCGTCGCGGCGGCGGGGCACTTGTACGGCCCGGCGGCGGCGCGGGGCGAGGTGGCGGGGCAGATCGGCGGGCTGGTCGGCGCGACCGCCGCGGGGATTATCGAAGCGACGATCCGCACCGCCGGTCGCGAGCACGGCGGGTTCGTGGCGACGGCCGTCAGCGCCGTGGTCCTGCTCTACGGGGCGAGCGTCGTGTTCTACGATCTTCAGGAATCCATGGACCTCATCTGGAAGGTCCGCCGACGGTCCGGGAGGTTCTGGCGGGCCCCGCGCAACTGGCTGATGTCCGTCGCGGTGGCGCTGGGATTGGGCGTGATGCTGATCCTCTGCCTGCCACTGAGCAGTTTGGTGGCGGCGGCGGACCAGCGGACTTCGGACGGGTTGTGGCTGGGCCGCTCGATGGTGGCGGGGATGCTGTCGTTCGTTCTGGCGGCGCTGCTCTTCGCCGCGGTGTTCAAGTTCCTGCCGGACGCGCCCGTGCCCTGGAAGAGCGTGTGGGTCGGGGCCATCGCGACCGCGGTGCTGTTCGCGGCGGGCAAGTCGCTGCTGGCTACCTACCTCAACCACCGGACCGCGACCTCGCCTTACGGGGCCGCCGGGTCTCTGGCGGCGATGCTCCTGTGGTTCTACTACTCCGCGCAGATCCTCTACTTCGGCGCCGAACTCAGCCAGGTCCATGCAACCGCAGGGGCCATCAGCCGACG
This sequence comes from Phycisphaerales bacterium, assembly GCA_028288945.1. Classification (GTDB taxonomy): domain Bacteria; phylum Planctomycetota; class Phycisphaerae; order Tepidisphaerales; family Tepidisphaeraceae; genus RYN-428. The sequence continues at coordinate 53 of JAQGHH010000524.1, read as the reverse complement.
CCTCCTGAAAACTTCGGATACGCCGTGAGCGTGTCTGGCGTTTCGCCGACGTC
>JAQGHH010000488.1 GCA_028288945.1 Phycisphaerales bacterium | reverse complement strand
ACCTCCCCGCCAGCCCGCCGACCGCCACGATGACCGCACAGGTCGTCTTCACGAGAATGTTGCTGGGCCAGGAGCTCAACGAGGCGGAGATGCGCGAGGCGGTCGATTTCCTCCGCCAGCAGCCGCCCGACCCGAACAACGCCGACATTTACTACTGGTATTACGCGTCGCTTTCCATGCAGCAGATGCAGAGCCCCGCATGGAAGGCGTGGAACGAGCGGACGCGCGATCTGCTGGTGCGCATGCAGCACAAGGACGGCGCGCACGCGGGCTATTGGGACACCAACGTCCGGCGGGGCGACCGCGGCGGCCGCGTCTTCACCACGTCCATCGCCACGCTCACGCTCGAGGTCTACTACCGCTACATGCCCATGAAAGGCGCCGACCCCGCGCCGCCGATCGACCGTCCGCTGCCGATCAACCCCAACGACCTCGCCGACGACCGCGCCCAGCGCCCCGCCGATCAACGAAAGCCGCAACGGGATAAGCGGTATTTAGAGCCGAATTAGCGCTTAAACCCCGGTGCCCGCTCCGGTCCCCTCTCTCGCGTACCCGGGGGAAAGCGTTAGGGTGAGAGGCAGAACGTCGAGTTGCACTCAATCGCAAAGTCTACTGCATTTCGTAGGGTCCGCACCGCGGACCACGGTTCCGCCAGCGACATACGAACGGTCCGCAATGCGGACCCTGCAGATCGAGAACGTCAGCCGTTCTACACTCAGCGCTCCCGCCCCCGGCCCGCGCTAGGATTCGCGGCGGCCCGGTACTGCCCCGGCGTTTGCCCTGTCTCGCGCTTGAACACCACGCACATGTACTCCGGATGCGCGTACCCGGCCAGCGCAGCGATTTGCTCGAGCGGCAGGTCCGATTCGGCCAGCAACTGCCGCACGCGCTTGAGCTGCACCGCGCGGATCTCCGCCTGTGGGCTGCGGCCCAGGTATTGGCGGAACCGCCTTTCCAGCAAGCTGCGCGAAAGGGGGGCATGGCGCAGCACGTCCTTCATGCCGCACCCTTCACAAGCGCGCTCGCGGATGAACCGCACGGTGGCCGCGACGACCGGGTCGTCGATCGCCAGCACGTCGCTCGATTGACGCGTTGTCACACCCAGCGGCTCAATCAGCAACGGCTCGGCCGGCGCGCGGCCGCCGGCCATCAGCTTTTCCAGCAACGCCGCGGACTCGTACCCTACGCGCTCGGCGTTGGGCACGACGCTCGACAAGGGCGGATGGCACAAGTTGCACAGCACCGCGTCGTCATCCACCCCGATCACCGCGACCTCCTCCGGCACCGCGAGCCCAGTTCGCTGGCACGCGTCCAGCACGTGCTGGCCGCGCATGTCGTTGCACGCCATCACCCCCACGGGCCGCGGCAGCCCCGCCAGCCACCGCCCGATTTGCCCCTGCTCGCGCTCCCAGGGGTGCGCCCCCGGCCCCGTCCACGGGGATTCCCACACGTCGCAATTCATGGCGCGTTCGGCGAGCCGCGCGATGAACCCTTCCTTGCGCCGCACCGCCCACGCCTGATCGCTAAACCCGCAGTAGGCGAAGCGCGTGAAGCCGCGCTCCAGCAGATGGTCCGCCGCCGCCACGCCCATCGCCCGGTGATCGGATTCGATCCGCGGCGCGCCCATGGGCGGACCCTGGTCGCTTAAGTCCACCAGCGGGATCTTCGCCTTCGCCAGCATTCGCGCGAGCTGCGGGCTGGTCTTCCGGCAGATCACCCCCTCGCCCCGCCAGTTCCGCAGCCAGGGCGGCGGAGAAGACCAAAGCTCCCGCTGCTCGAGAAAAACCGACCACGTGCGGTGGGACCGCAAGTACCGCGTGATCCCCTGCAACACCTGCCGGCCGTAGTGAATGGAAGTCTCAACGATCAATGCGACGTGCGGGCGATCGACCATGTGACTCCCCTGCGCCGTTGCTGTGGGCATGGGCGGCTGGCCCACGTTCGTGCCATTCGCGGAAAAGAACTCAATGTTCCGCTCTGTTCCCGCCGCGCCCCTGGCAAACAGCGGGCGTGCGAAGACGAATGACTCGCATGACTTACGGGATTTTCCGCAGAAATGCGGTAGAATCAACCCCCGCAAAGGTTCTCAAAGGAATTGCCGCGCTTCTCAATGCAGCGCCCGCTGGTTTATAGCGTATTGTTATGCGTGGCGGAAGGCCCCCGATACTCCGGAGAGCCGGGGCCCCGAGAAGGAACATGATCAACGACGTGCGTTATTACATGAGCCGATTTGTGCGTGGGTTTGTCCCGATCGCAGCAGTGCGCCCGGCGTTGGCGGCAATCTCAATCATCGCAATCCTTGCGTCCGTGCCTGCCGTTCGCGCCGCGGACGCGGCCAAGCCTGAAGACGTTCAGTTCTTCGAAAAACAAGTCCGGCCGCTGCTCGAAGCCCGCTGCCTTAAGTGCCACGGCGCTGAGGCGAAGGTCAAAGGCGGCCTGCATCTCACGTCGCGCGAATCGGTCTTAAAGGGTGGGGAGCAAGGCATCGTCGTCTCGGTCGACCAGCCCGACAAAAGCCTGCTCCTCGCGGCCATCGGATACGAAGGCGAACTAAAGATGCCGCCCAAGGGGAAGCTGCCAGCTGAGGAAGCGCAGATTCTCACGCGGTGGGTGAAGTCGGGCCTTCCGTGGACGCCGGGGTTGGATTTGACGCCCGCCGGTGTTGCGAGCGCGGAGCCCGTGCGATCGGGGCCGCCGACGATCGAGGAGGCGAAGAGCTTTTGGTCATTCAAACCGATTGAAAAATCTGCCGTGCCCCAGGTGCATCATGTGGAATGGGTGCGCAACCCGATCGATGCGTTCGTTCTTTCCAAGCTTGAGTCGAAGGGTATGTCGCCGGCGCAGCCCGCCGACAGGATCGCGCTGCTTCGCCGGGCGTATTACGACCTTACGGGCCTGCCGCCCACGCCCACGGAGGTGAATGCGTTCATGGCCGATCCTTCGCCTGATGCGTACGAGAAAGAGATCGATAAGCTACTGGCGTCGCCGCACTACGGCGAAAAGTGGGGCCGTTACTGGCTCGACCTCGTTCGTTACGGCGAATCCAACAGCTACGAGCGCGATAATCCCAAGCCCAACGTCTGGCGTTTCCGCGATTACGTCATCCGCTCATTCAACGACGACAAGCCATACGACCGCTTCGTGAAGGAACAACTGGCGGGCGACGAGATGCCCGAGGCCGCGGAGAATGCCGACCCGATCATCGCCACTGGCTTTTATCGCCTGGGCATCTGGGACGATGAGCCCAACGACCGCCTGCAGGCCCGCTACGACAATCTCGACGATCTCGTCACCGCCACCGGTCAGGTTTTCCTCGGGCTCACGGTGGACTGCGCCCGCTGTCACAATCACAAGATCGATCCGATCCCGCAGGCCGACTACTACCGGCTGCTCGCGTTCTTCCAAAACATCAACGGGTACAGCAATGGCGGCCC
>JAQGHH010000486.1 GCA_028288945.1 Phycisphaerales bacterium | reverse complement strand
GAGAAACGCCCCGCAAGCGGGGCGGCTAAACGGTGGAGTTCGCACGGGCTTTGGCATCGCCAGACGCAGTAAACGGTGGAGCTCGAATGGCATAGGCCGTGCGAAGAGCAGTAAATCGGGAAAAGGGGGACGCCGCGGCGGAGCGGCTTTGTGGAGGATCGGGAGAAGGGTTTTGATTCTGAATGAACCGTGGCAAATGTCACGCCCCTGTCGAAAAGAGAGCCGTGGGACATCGGCATGCCGCGGGAAAGTCGGGTGGTGGCGGGGGGTTGGCGGCGATTATGGCAAGATAACGATACGTTTCCTGATATTGAAAATTTGGGACATTTCGGGACATTTCGGGACATCGGCGCTGGGGGGAGCGTGCTCAATTAGGGGTGATGACCGGTCGTTTTTCATCGGTCAAATCGGTCACGACCCTCTTTTTGACGCGGAACTGCGGGGGCGGCTTGGGGATCGGTCACGCCTGACGGATGGCATCGGTCAGGGGCGTTGGGCCGTGGGGGGCGGGAGCGGCGGTGTGCGGATAACTCACCTTAAAAAAATCGTTCACAATCATTCAAATCATTCAAAAGTGGCGTTTACGTGGGTGAAAACGGGTGTCGGGAGGGACGGGAGTGAATGATTTGTAGAACCACGACGCCACTGAATCGGCGATGCGATGGGAGTGGGGCGGCGGCGAGCCAACTTTACGTTCGCATCGTGGCGAAGAGTTCCTTGTTGGTTTTGTGCTTGCCGAGTACTTCGATGAGGGTTTTGAGCTGTTGGGCGGGCTGCATGGTCATGAGGTGGCGGCGGATGGCGCGGGCGGCGGCTAAAGACTTTTCGTCCAGCAGCTTTTCTTCCTTGCGGGTGCCGCTTTGGGCGATGTCGAGGGAGGGGTAGATGCGCTGGTTGGCGAGGTTGCGGTCGAGGGTGAGTTCCATGTTGCCGGTGCCTTTGAACTCCTCGTAGATGACCTGATCCATGCGGCTGCCGGTGTCGATGAGGCAGGTGGCCATGATGGTGAGGCTACCGCCGTTCTCTAGTTTTCGGGCTGCGCCGAAGAGGCGTTTGGGGATTTCGAGGGCGCGGTTATCGAGCCCGCCGGACATGGTGCGGCCGCCGCTGGGGCCGCCGGAGTTGAAGGCTCGGCCGACTCTGGTCAGCGAGTCCATCAGGACGACGATGTCGGCGCCGAATTCGACCTGGCGTTTACAGCGTTCGATGACGAGTTGGGCGAGATCGAGGTGCTTTTCGATGGTGTTGTCGTTGCTCGAGGCGTAGACCGTGCCGGGCACGTTCCGCTTCATGTCGGTGACTTCTTCGGGGCGTTCATCCACCAGCAGCAGGACGAGCTGAACGTGGGGGTAGTTGGCGTGGATGCCGCGGGCGATGTTCTGGAGGAAGAAGGTTTTGCCCGATCGCGGCGGGGCGACGATCAGGCCGCGTTGGCCGAAGCCGACGGGGGCCAATATGTCGATGATGCGGGTGGTGAGCTCTGCCGGGTCGTGCTCGAGCTTGAGCATCGGCTGCGGGTCGAGGGCGGTGGCGTCGTAGAGGGCGATCTTGTCGGTGTATTCATCGGGCGGGCGACCCTCGATGGTGTCGATGCGGCCGAGCGTGCGGCCGCGGGGATTGCCCTTGAGGAGAAGGCCCGGGCGCAGGCGCATCTCGCGGATGAGCTGCCTGGGGACGAGGCAATTGCCCTTGGCGGGGCGCAGGGGGTGAGCCGGGTCGCGGAGTTGGCCGTCCTGGCGCTCATCGACGACTTGGAGTATCCCTTCGACGGTTCCGTTGATCATCTGTTCTGGCGTCCGAGCGGCAATGGTGGTGCCGGTCTATGGTCGGGGCGCGTGGGGGGTGAGGCGCTCCGACAACTCTTTCTTGCCAACCGATCCTATGATCGGAAGGCGGTTCGGGTCTAATATGTACGGGATGCAATCGACGGGTCTTTTAAAGGATCCGCAGAAGGCACGAGACGAGCGGAGCAGCCGGGCGATTCCGAGATACCCCTCCAGGCTGCTGGAGAGGGGATTCTACCAAACTTTTAGACGGAGTGTCAAAACATGGATTTGCTGACGAGACTGACAGACGACATGAAGGCCGCGATGAAGGCCCGCGACCAGCAGCGCCTGGATGTGATCCGCATGCTCCTGAGCGACGTGAAGATCATCGACATGGCCCCCAAGCCGACCACGGCTGAGGACGCGGTAGCCGCGTATGCCAAGAAGCTGCGCAAGAGCGTCGAGGAGTACCAAAAGCTCGGCAAGCCGGACGAAGTTGAAAAGCTCAAGTACGAGATCGGCGTGGTCGAGGCGTACCTGCCCAAGAAGGCCTCGCCCGAAGAAACCGAGCGGCTGGTGGAGGAGTTCCTTAAGGCCAATACCTTTACCGCCAAACAGATGGGCCAGGCGATGGGAATGTTCATGAAGGCCCACGGCCCACAAGTGGACGCGGGCGTGGCGAATGGGATTTTGAAAAGTCGGTTGAAGTGAGAAGTAGGCAGAAGGCAGACGGGGAGAATGCAAAGTGCAAAATGCAAAGTGAATAAGTCAAAATGCGGAGCGGTCGGAGGTGATGCCTGCCTGGCCGATTTGCCGCCGCCCATTTTGACTTTTGCACTTCGCATTTTGCACTTTGACTTCAATTCATTCGCAGGAGGCGGTTGTGGCTGGATCGTACGAAGTTCCGAAAGTCGGTGACACGGCTCCACCTTTCAAATTGCCGGCCAGCACCGGCGAAATCATCGACCTCGAAAAGGTGGTTTCGGCCAGGCCTGTGGTGCTCTATTTCTATCCGAAGGCGGATACGCCGGGGTGTACGAAGGAGGCTTGCGGGTTTCGGGACGCCCGGCCGGATTATGTGAAAGCCGGCGTGGTCGTGCTGGGGATCAGCCCTGATCCGATCGAGAAAGTGAAGAAATTTGCGGAGAAGTTCGACCTGAACTTTCCCCTGCTGGCGGACGCGGACCACGCGGTCTGCGACCGGTATGGGGCGTGGCAGGAGAAGAGCATGTACGGGAGGAAGTATTGGGGAGCGGCACGGATGACGTTCATCATCGGGAAGGGCGGGAAGATCCTTCACGTGTTTGAGAAGGTGAAGCCGGAAGGGCACGAGCGCGAGGTGTTGGAGTGGCTGGCCGCGAGTAGGCAGTAGGGCGGCGAGGGTGGGATGAACCAGGAGCCAGAAGGAATGGGGGGATTCGACGTTTCGAGTTTATTGCGGGCGACGAAAAGTGGTGGCGGAAATTGGGAAATTGCTTTGTCGCATCCTTTTGGAGGGCAGGGAGATGCGAGTGGTTTTCGGGGTAAATGGTGGATTTCGGACTCAATAAGCTGGGGGTTTTTCTTGTGTGCGTCCGATATATCTGTTAAACGCGTTCCGGGTTTAGCGGGGAGCAAGAAAGTTCCGCAGGCCCGGCGCGACCGCCTCCATAGCAAGCTTTTAGACCGATTGAAGGAGTTTCTCAATGGCTAAGAAGAGCACCGTAACGTCGCAGCCCAAGGCTGTTTCCGCGCCCGCGAAAATCGCCGCCCCGGCGATCGCCGCGACAACCCCTGTCCGCAACAGCGCCGTCCCCCCCAAGGCCGCCGCGGCGATCCCCGCCAAGAAGGCCGCCCCAACCCGGGACCAGATCGCCCAGCGGGCGTACTTTATCTGGCAGTCGGGCACCGGCGGCAGTGAATACGATAACTGGACCCGCGCCGAGCGCGAGCTTCGCGGCATCTAATCAGTTGTCTTTAGACGCTTTGCATCGGGCTGCCCCATCGCCGGGGCGAATGAATAAAGCGCCTTGGCGATGGGGCCTCCGGGCTCGGATTTTTCGGCGAATGCGGTTTTTGCCGAACATTCCGGCCAGGCTGGCTTACAATGGCATATGGTGGACCCGACCTTTCGGCCGAGGGATCTTTCGGCAATCCCGCTGTTTCCCTTGCCTAACGTCGTGCTATTCCCACGCGCCGTTCTGCCGCTCCATATCTTTGAGGAGCGGTACAAACAGATGACCGTGGACGTGCTCGCGGGCAAACGGCAGGTCGCCATCGCACTGCTCCGCCCCGGCTGGGAAAAGAACTACTACCAGCGCCCGGAAATCGACCCGATCGTCTGCGTCGGAACCATCCTCACCCACGAAAAGCTCCCGGACGGCACGTACAACTTCCTCCTCCAGGGACACACCCGCGCGCGGGTGATCCGAGAATTCGGAGAAGGGCAGTGGGCGTACCGAGTGGCGGAGCTTCAGCCGGTGAAGGAGACGAAGGCGTCCGAAGCCGAGTTGAGCGAGCATCGTCAACGGCTGATTTCCGTCTTCGATGAGGGAACGCTTCTTGCGACCGGCATCGGCCGCCAATTCCGCCAGCTTTTGAGCAGCCCGCTTTCGACTTCCGACATCGCCGACCTGATCGCGTTCAACTTTTTGGAAGACGTGGCCCTGAAACAGGCACTGCTCGCCGAGGGCGATGTGGGGGCAAGAGTGGCCAGGACCTTGGCGGCATTCGAGGAAATGCACCCGGCGCTTCAGCCGGTTTCGTCCAGTTCGTTGCCCAAGCCGAGCTTGAATTAAAACGCAAAGACAAAACTCGAAAACGTAAAGACGAAAAACGTAGGATGTGAACGCGCAATTACGGTTTCGTCCTTACGTTTTTTATGCACACTTTGCCTTTCCGGGCGATTTGCGCAAGAATGCCGTCCCTTGGACGGAACGTGCGCATGTGGTACTTCGCTTACGGATCGAATCTCAATTCCCGCGCGGTGTCGGAGTGGTCGCGCCACTTCGGCCACCGCCCGCCCGCCATGAAAGCGGGAAAGCCTGCCGTCCTCGATAATTACCGCCTGGGTTTCCCCATCTACAGCGACTACTGGGGCGGCGGTATCGCCGACATCGTTTACGACCCCGGCAAGTACGTCATGGGCGTGCTCTTCGACCTCAGCGAGCAGGAAATGGCCGCCTTGGACCAGAAAGTCGGCCGCAAGCTTGACAGCCAGGGCAAGGAGATCGGCATCTACGGCCGCATCGAAGTAAAAGTCGCCCCGCTGGGCAAGGGCGATCCGGTAAAGGCACTCAGCTACCAGGGGGTAAACGTCGACCGCTTCCACATCCCGCCGACGCAGCATTACATGGACCTGGTGATCCAGGGCGCGTATTCGTACGGGCTGTCGATGATGTGGATTTCGTAT
>JAQGHH010000477.1 GCA_028288945.1 Phycisphaerales bacterium | reverse complement strand
CGCTGATCTCGTATTCGGGCGGCAGCGTGCCGTTGCGGATGATGAGGCTGTGGTAGCGCGTCGCGGTGAAGGGGTTGGGCATGCCCGTGTAGAGCGTGCGGCCGTCGTGATGGATCTGGTCGGTCTTCCCGTGCATCAGCCGCTCGGCGCGGACCACGTCCGCCCCCGCGGTAAACCCGATGCACTGATGCCCCAGGCACACCCCCAACACCGGAAGCCTCGGCCCGAAATGGCGGATGACGTCATTGCTCACGCCGCCCTCACGCGGCGTGCAAGGCCCGGGCGAAATCACGATGTGCGTCGGCTTTAGCTCCTCGATCTGCCCGATCGTCACCTTGTCGTTGCGAAAGACCTTCATCGGCCGCGAAGGGTCCACTTCCCCCAGCTTCTGGACCAGGTTGTAGGTGAACGAGTCGTAATTATCGATCAGCACCAGCATGATGCATCAAGCTTAGGAGGAAGTGAGGAAAAGTAAAACAATACGTGCTGCGTGAATGATAGCAGCCGCTCTTGCTTTCTATCACGATACGCAGCGCATATGATGTAGGGTGGGCATACTCGCCCACCGTTTTTTCTGCACGACCGGGTGTCCTCTAGCAAGTCGTGATGCGTGACGAGGATACTCCCTCACGCCGGGTACGAGCGACAGCGAGGCCCCGGATTTCTCGGGTGCGAGCGACGCCTTACCGAACGAGTATCTCCGCTCGCGCAGAACCCTTTGCCCAACACGTCCGCGTTACCGACCGATCCGGGGCCTCGCTGACGCTCGTACCCGGCGTGACCGTGCGAATGGCGCGCCCGATCCTCTTTATACCGCACGGAGCACGCACTACGGAGCGAAGCACGCAACGCGTTCTGCAGCACTGGCTCGTCTTTTCTTCCCATGCTCGCACGGATCGCTAAGATCGCCCGCCGCGGGTTTTGATGGCGATGGATTCTTCCTATGACGCGGTGGTGATCGGCTCAGGGCCTAACGGCCTGAGTGCGGCGATTGCGCTGGCGCGGGCGGGGCGGAAGGTGCTTGTCCGGGAGCAGGCCGTGACGGTTGGCGGGTCGTGCCGGTCGGCGGAGCTCACGCTGCCGGGCTTTACACACGACATCTGCTCGACCGTGCAGGCGCTGGCGCAGGTGTCGCCGTTTCTCAAATCGCTGCCGCTTCGCGAGCACGGGCTGGAGCTGGCTTCGCCGCCCGCGGCGTACGCGCACCCCCTGGACGACGGCACCGCCGCCGTCGCGTTTCCTTCGCTCGCCGACACCGCCCGCACGCTCGGCGCGGACGGGCCGGCCTGGGAAAAGCATCTTGGCCCGTTTGTCGAATGCTGGGACGAGCTCGTGCCCGATCTGCTTGCGCCGATCGGCGTTCCCAAGCATCCGCTGCTCATGGCGAGCTTCGGCCTTCGCGCGATCCGCTCGGCGCGCGGGCTTGCCGAAAGTTGGTTCAAGGGGCCGCACGCGCGGGCGCTGTTTGCGGGGGTTTCGGCTCATTCCATCCTCCCGCTGGAATCTGCCGCCACGGCGGCAATGGGATTGGTGCTGGCGCTCTCGGCCCATGCCGTCAACTGGCCGGTCGCCCGGGGAGGATCGCAAAACCTCGCAAACGCCCTGGCCGGCTATTTCCGCTCGCTGGGCGGAACAATTGAAACCAGCGCCACGGTCGAAAACGTCGACGAACTTTCCGGCGCAAAGGCGATCCTCTGCGACATTTCTCCCAAACAACTGATCGCCATCGCCGGCCACCGGCTGCCGAGCGGGTACCGTAAGCGCCTGGAGAAATTCCGATACGGGCCGGGCGCTTGGAAGGTCGATTGGGCGCTGGACGGACCGATCCCGTGGAAGGCCGCGGCGTGCGGGCAGGCCGGGACGATTCATCTGGGCGGAACGTTTGATGAAGTCGCCGCCGCCGAGCGCGCGCCGTGGGAGGGGCGCAATGCGGAGCGGCCGTACGTTCTGCTAGTTCAGCCGACACTCTTTGACCCGAGCCGTGCGCCGGCCGGCAAGCACATCGCCTGGGCTTACTGCCATGTGCCTCACGGATCGACATTCGACATGACCGAACGGATCGAAGCGCAACTTGAACGTTTCGCCCCCGGCTTCGGCGAGCGGGTCATCGGGCGCAGTGTGATATCCCCGGCCGATCTCCAGCGCCATAACCCCAATCTCATCGGCGGCGACATCACCGGCGGCGCCAATCTGCTCTCCCAGCTTTTCACCCGTCCCGTCGCCCGCTTCGATCCCTACTCCACCCCCGTCCGCGGCCTCTACTTATGCTCCGCCTCCACGCCCCCCGGCGGCGGAGTCCACGGCATGTGCGGCTACTGGGCCGCCCAATCCGCCCTCCGCCGTGAGCTACGATAATCCGCGGCATGATGAGCGATGAGTTAAACGTAACAATACCGATCCCCATCACGTTTCACTCATCACTCCTCTCCGAGCTTTCGTTAAAGCCCTGTTACACGGCCCCGCCATCCACTATCATCTCGCCCCATTACAACTGACCACTAACAACTGACAACTGACACCTTCTTCAGAAATGATAATCACGATCGACGGGCCTGCGGGGACGGGGAAATCGAGCACGGCATTGGCCGTGGCCGAGCGCCTTGGTTTTGATTTCCTCGACACCGGCGCGATGTACCGGGCCGTGGCGCTGGAAGCCATTCGGCGGGGCGTGAAACTCGACGACACCCGCGAGCTCGCGTTCGTCGCCCGCCATTGCCGAATCGCCTTTGATTGGGGAAAGCATCCGCCCGGTGTACTGCTCAACGGCGAGCCGGTGGGGCATCTGCTCCGCAGTGGCGAGACGACGCGGGCGGCATCGTACGTGGCGGTCGTCCCGGTCATCCGCGAATTGCTCGTCACCGAGCAGCAGCGCATCGGCCGCGAGCGGGGCAACATCGTCACCGAGGGCCGCGACCAGGGGACGGTCGTCTTTCCGGAAGCGCAGTTCAAGTTCTACCTCGACGCCACGCCCGCCGAGCGGGCACGGCGGCGGGTGGCGCAGCTCCGGGCCCGGGGCGAGATCGTCGATTACAACGAGGTCCTCAACCAGATCGTCGCCCGCGACCATCGCGACGCCACCCGCGCGATCGGCCCGCTGGCGGTCCCGCCCGGCGCGACGGTGATCGACACGACCACGCTCTCCGAAGGCCAGGTGGTGGATAAGATCGTCGCGACCGTGAAGGGGAACCCCGCGAAATGAGTGTTTTGAAGCAGCCGAAGCGCATCGACCGCACCCGCCGCACGCCCGTCTGGATATTCGTGCAGCAAATCTGCCGGATGGTCATGACGATTTTTTTCGACCTGAAGGTGTACGGCGCTTACCACGTCCCCAAGACCGGCGGCGCGTTGCTGGTCTCCAACCACCAGAGCTACATCGACCCGATTCTGCTGGCGCTGGGCCTCGACCGCACGCTGAGTTATCTGGCCAAATCACAACTTTTCAAAAACCCCGTGTTCTCATGGCTGATCCGCTCGCTTAACGCGTTTCCGGTCGAGCAGGGCGCAGGCGACATCGGCGCAGTGAAAGAATCCATCGCCCGCCTCCAGGAAGGGCACATGCTCAACGTCTTCCCCGAAGGCTCGCGGACTGAGGACGGCGAGATGCTGCCGCTCGAAAAGGGTGTGGCCCTGCTGATCCGCCGGGCCAAGGTGCCGGTCGTGCCGGCGGTGATTACAGGCTCGTATGAGGCATGGCCCAAGTCAAAGAAGTGGATCCGCCCTTACCCGATCCGCGTCGTGTTCGGCCCGCCGATGGATCTGGCAAATCTCGATCGCGAGCAGATCCTGGCACGGATCGACGAGACGTTGCGGCGGATGTACGACGAAGCGCGAGCCGGCAAATTCCCCCGTGGGCCGCGACGACCGAAAGGGCGGTAGGGGGCAAGAGGGTGTCTCCCATCTCAACCTACTTCTGCGTTTCCTTGTTCGCGGTGACGGCCGCCGCCTGCCGTGGAGCGCCGCGATTAAAGTTCGACGAGACGGCGGGGCCGTCCACTTCGCACCCGAGTTCCATCAACGTATCGGCGGTGAAACGGTTGCAACTGCTGAACAGGCCGTAAGGCGCGGGGTCTTTCACATACGTGACATCGTTGGACCCGACATGGACGGCGGTCTTCGCATGTTTCTCCCACCGGGCGTCGAGCTTTTTCAGCACGCACTCCGCCCGCGCGCGGGAGACCGTGACCGCGAAGGCGGACTTGGGAAGCGACACCCTGGGGAGCGGGTATTCGTTTCCGGGCGTGAGCACCATGTACCGCCGGCCGAGGGCCGAGCCCCAACTGGCCAGGAGCGCGCCCACCGCGTCCTGCGGCGCGCCCCGGTTGGCGGCGCAGTAGCCCCAATCCCCAAACGCGTATTCGACGTAACGCCCATCGTTGGGCCCGGCGACGGGCAGCATCAGCGTCGAATGTACGCCGTAGTCAGCCACGTAAACCGGCACCGGGTCGGCGACGTGCGCCGGCGGATGGACCGTCGCGCCGCAGCCGGTGGCGAGGTATGAGAAGGCGAAAATGAGCAGGATGTGGATGGCTGTCGGACGCATCGATGGAAGGGCCAGACACGCGGTTGAATCGTTCCCAACCGTGTTATATTCGCGCGCCAAGGCTTTGTAAAAGTCGCGATGCGAGGGGAGTGCCAGAGGGCGTGGCCTTTCGTGGCATGGGTTTGCGACCCATGGCTTGCGGTATGCCGCGAGCGTCGGCCGTACCCGGCCGACTCAAGCAAGAGCGAAGCGACCGTGTTCCGCGACCGCTCCCGGATCGTTTTGCTTGCGCGATTGCCTGGATCGGCGGGATACCGCCGATGCGTGCGGCTTACCGCACGCCATGGGTTGGAAAACCCATGCCACGAAAAACGGCCCGGCTTGTCTGCCGGGCCGCGTTGCGTGTGAATTGATTTGGAGAGTCGAAAAAAACAGCGCTCAATCCGGCGTCGCGGACCGTTTGCCCCTGCCAAACAAGAACCCGTCTACGCTCAGTTTGCCCGGGCCGACGAAGAAAAGCGTGAGCAGCACGCCCAGGTAAATCAGGTTGGGGTGGAACGGCAGTTGGAGATCGCGCACACCCGTCACCGCGATGGTGAAGCTAAGCACCATCAGCGCACCGATCAACCCGGCGAGGCGGGTGAGCAGGCCGAGTATCAACATCAGGCCGACCGTTACTTCAAAGTAAGGAACGAGCTGAAGGTAGCGCACGCCGAGGTCTGGCGGCATCCAATGCGGCAGATATCCTTGCGCATAGCCTACGAATTTATCCACGCCGCCATGCAGCTTTTGGACCCCAAGGAGTAAAAAAAACAAGCCCATCGGCAGGCGCGCCAACAATAGGCCAAGACTCGCCGCTCCGTCGGATTTCAATGGGTTTCGCATACTGCACCATCCTTTCGCTTCAGCCTTCCATATCGGCCCATTCCCCATTCTATGGCTAGCAAATGGCACCGCGGAATGCATTACCTCCCTAATTCCTTGCCCCGGCGTTCGGCCGCGAGAACGGCGTCCACAATGGCGGGGCCGACATTCTGGCCATCGAGGTGCGTAATCGCGGCATGCGTCGTTCCGCCGGGGCTGGTCACCTTTCGGCGAAGTTCCTGCGGAGAGTCTGCGGAGGTCGTCAGCATCTTCGCCGCCCCCAGCGCGGTGCGCGTGGCAAGCTGATGCGATTGCTCGGGCGTCAGCCCCATCGCGACGCCCGCTTTGACCATGTTCTCGACGAGATAAAAAAAGTAAGCCGGCCCTGAGCCGCTGAGCGCGGTGACGGCGTCGATCTTCTCCTCGGCCACTTCGATGACGGTCGCCGCCGACTCAAAGATCCGCCGGGCGATGGCCACATCCTGCGCGGTGGCCTGCGCCCCGCGCGCCAGCCCGACCATTCCCTCGCCCACGAGCATCGGCGTATTCGGCATCGTGCGGATCACCCGCCACGCCCTCCCGGCGCCAAGATGCTGCTCGATGTAATGCGACCCGATCCCCGCGGCGATGGAAATCACCAGCGTATCCGCGTCCGCGACCGCCCCGATCCCCGCCAGCGCCGCCTGCATTTGCTGCGGCTTGACGCTCAGCAGCAGCACCTTCGACTGGCGCGCAACTTCAGCGTTCTCTTCGACCGCACGAACCTTCAGCTCCTGATCAAACAATTCCCGCCGTTGCGGCGAGACGTCCGACGCGATGATCTGCCCAGGCCCAAACAACCCCGCGCGGATCACGCCCCGCGCGATCGCTTCCGCCATGTTCCCCGCGCCGATGATTCCCAACTCGTAGGTCATGGGTCCGATTGTGGGCGGGTGACGAGGGGAAATCCACTGCGCGAACACGCAGAGGGATTGCCGCGACAATGTAGGGTGGGCGTACCCGCCCACCATTTCCGTTCAAGCGGTGGGCGGGTACACCCGCCCTACATTCTTAGGTCGTCCTTCGAAGCAGGGAGGCCGATTCCCGGTCCAGAAAGAGCGTGAGGTCTTGGTGTTCTCGAAGAATCGACGCCGGCACGTCCGGCGTCAGCGGGCCTTCCACGGCGAGTTGCACGGCTTGCGCCTTCCGCCTGTCCGGCACCGTGCAGACGATCGAACGGCTCTTGAGGATTTGGCGGCAGGACATCGAAATCGCCTGCCGGGGCACTTCATCGAACGTCGGGAACCATCCCTCGCCCAGTTGCTGCCGGCGACACGCATCATCCAAAGACACGGCGATGTATGGGGCCTGCGTGGTGAAATCGGCGGAGGGATCGTTGAAGGCGATGTGCGCATTTTCGCCGATGCCGATGAAGGCGACGTCGATGGGATTCTGGGCGATGATCGCCCCCAGGCGGCGGCACTCCGCCTTCGGGTCGGACTCCGCGTCGATGTAATGAAACGCCGCGAGGGGGAGGGGCAACCGCCGGTGAAACCGCTCCCAGAGATACCGCCGGAACGAAGCGGGATGAGTGATCAGCAGCCCCACGTATTCGTCGAGATGAAACGCGGTCACCTTGTCCAGGGAACATCAGACGCTTGCGACAGCTCCGCGAGCATTTCGAATTGCGACGCGCCGGTCGCGACAATAACGTTGGCCCGGCCGCGCTCGCGGACCGCCCGACGAATCAGCTCCGCCCCAGCCGTCGCGGCTTGTTGGCCGAGCGCCTGCCGATTCTCTGCGACGATGAGATGCATGAGGGCTCCGGAAAAATGGCGGACGTAGGCCGCTGCATCGTGGCACGGGTTTTCAACCCGTGCTGGGAGCGTTGAACTTAAGCAGAGTGTTGCTGGCCATAATCTCCTACTGCCATGCCATTAACACGGGTTGGAAACCCGTGCCACAATGACGCCATCCTGCCTCCCGCCACAGCCGCTCGGTTGCAAGGGCTCGGGTACAGGGCGAAATCGTAGCAGGTTCCACAATTCGGTGACCGCTATAATGGACTTCGCGCCCTGGGACGGCGATGCTACTATCATCCGCGGGAAAGGGAACGCGGAGAGGGGCGGTCGTGATGGATATGCCGTTGTCGTTCATCATCATCGTCGTGGTCGTCGCGATCATCCTGATCGCGGCAACCACGGGAAACCGTCGACGCGCCGATGCGCAGTCGCGGCTATGCCCGTCGTGCGGTTGCACCCACCCGCCCTTCGCCCAATTCTGCCCGCGATGCGGGAAGCAGGTTTAGGAGTTCATCCATCAAACAGAGCGCGCTGACAGGATGGAATGAGCGCAGAGACGCCGGGGCGCGGAGAAGAATGCAGAGAGAAATCTGGTCACCGTCCGATTGGGTGGAATCTCGAGAATTGCGACCAGCACGCCATCCGCCTCGATGATTTCCTGAATCTCGAATTCGAGCGTGACGGTGTTCCCGTTGGGCAATCTTATCTGCTTGCCTTCGATACTCCATGTCATTGTGCAGTTCCGTTAATGGGAATTCGCATCAAACTCCGTCAACACGATCCCCACCCGCGCCCGCTCGGTCGGCGGCGGCCGAACCGTCATCGGGCACAGCGCGTCGTAATCGGCCGCCGACAGGAAGAGCAAGAACCGCCGTCCGTCTTTTTCAAATAACTGCGGCGTCCAGCATGCCACCAACCCTGCCGCCTCAGGCCCTGTCAGGCCCGCGTCACGGAGCATCTGTTCAAACCGCGCTTTCACTTCCGGGCCATTGAGCGGCACCGAAGTGGAGATGAGGACATTCGCCTCCACGAGTGGCGGGTCCGCTTGCTGACCGGCAACCTTCCCGTCCGTCACGTGGATGAATAAGCCGCGACGCACTTGCGATTTGGGGATCGAGTCCTTTTCAGGACGTAATTGGAGGCTACGGTCAGCCGGACTGATTTTCATCTCCCACGCCCCGAGCGCCGTCGCCGCCCTCCCCGTGGCGCAACCTGACGTTTGCGATCTTGTCGCCACAAAACAACTACGGCAACGCGCAGGATCGTCCGAACCAAGAAGGCCAAGTTGGGGCCGCAGTGCGGACCCTACGAATGCTATGCACCCGTAGTGGCCAATCGCGTCGCCCCTCAAAACATCCCGAGCTGCAGCAGCGCCGCCTCCGACATGCGGTCGCGGCTCCAGGGGGGTTCCCACACCAGCTCCACGTCCGCGCTTTTTACTT
>JAQGHH010000467.1 GCA_028288945.1 Phycisphaerales bacterium | reverse complement strand
GGAGGATTGGGAAGGCGCGGGCGCCGTTTCCCGGGGCGTGCTCCACGCGGTCCTCGATCATTACGAAGAGTTCGAAGACGGCAGCGGCTCACTCGACCAAACGGTCGCCGACAGCGTCGGCAACCTCAAGAAATGCTTGGACGCCGTCCAGGGCAACTGGACCATGCGGGAGCCGATTCTGCGGGCGCTATTCAAAGTGTACCTGACCGACATCAATCGCGGCGGCGTCGGGCTATCCGATGAAGCCGTGACTCTACTCGATGAAAAGACCACGCCCGACGAGCGCCGCCATCTCGCCGACTGGATCCGCAAGGCGCTGCCGAACGCGTCACGCGGCTGGGCGAGCGAGGCGCTGGGCGGCTTTCTGATGGACCTCGAAAAGGATTCGATGGACGACGAGTCGTATCTGCGCCTCTGCCGGGATTCGGGCCGCAGGGACGATCTGGTGGACCGCCTGCTGAAGCTCGGCCGCGTGGACGAGGCCGCAAAGGAACTGAAAGGGGCGAAGGACCACGAGCTGGTTTCGCTCGCCGAGCGGTTCGTGACGCAGGGGCATGGCGACGTCGCCGAGCCGATCATGGCGGTGCGGGCCAGGGAGACGCGCGACGGTCGGGTGTTCGACTGGCTGCGCCGCCGCTACGCCAGCCGCAACGAAGGCGGCCGCGAACTGGAGATGGCCGCCAGAATGTTCGACAGTTATCCGACCGTCGACGGCTACCGCGAGCTCCGCGGCCGGGCGATCGTGCTCGGGCAATGGGAGTCGCTGGAGAAGAAACTGAAAGATGCCCTCAAGACCTCGAGCCGCAATGATCTGCTCATTCGCATCGCGCTGGACGAAGGCGACGTGGACGCCGCCCTGCGGCTGATGGATGACGGCCGCGTGCTGGGCGTGACCATGGAAGTCGCCGCCGCCGCGGAAAACGTGCGGCCGGGCGCGGCGCTGAAAATCTACCGCAAGGCCGCCGAGGATTTCATCGCCTACCGCACCCGCGGCGGATACCAGGAAGCCTGCAAGCACCTCAAGAAAGTCCAGAAGATGTACGCCAAAATGGGCGAAGCCGACGGGTGGGAGCAGTACATCAACAAGGTCCGCCAGAAGAACCATTCCCTCCGTGCGCTGATGGAAGAATTGGCCGCGGCACAGTTGTGACGGTGCGCTTGGCCGGCGAAGAAATATTGCCACAGATGCAGACCGATGGACACAGATGAACGCAAGCGATTAAATCGCAAAGCATGTAGGGTGGGCGTACTCGCCCACCATTTGGTTGAGCGCCAGTCCGCGGACGATGGTGGGCGAGTACGCCCACCCTACATGGATCTTGGCACGTTTCAGAATCATCTGTGCTCATCTGCATTTCATCTGTGGCAATAATTCTTCATTTTCTGCTTTCCGTCCAGCCCAACTCGCGCCGGCCATACCCGACGGGTTTGGGCGGCGGCGTGGGCGCGGCCCAGCGCACGGCGTTCTCAATCACGCGCAGGACATTCCTGTCGTGATAGGTCGGATAGAGTTCATGCCCGGGACGGAAGTAGAAGATTTTCCCCGCGCCGCGGGCCCAGGTCATGCCGCTGCGGAAGACTTCGCCGCCGCCGAAGCTGCTGATGAGGAGCGTTTCCAGCGGCTCGGGGACGTCGAAATATTCGCCGTACATTTCTTCCTGGGGGAGCACGAAATGGTCGTCGATCCCGCGCAGGATCGGATGGCCGGGGCGGGTGACCCAGAGGATTTCGCGGTCGCCGGGCTCGTCGCGCCATTTCAGGTTGCACGTCGTGCCCATGAGCTTCTTGAAGACTTTCGAGAAATGACCGCTGTGCAAGACGATCAGCCCCATGCCGGCCAGGACGCGTTGATGAACCCGTTCGACGACCACATCGTCCACGGCTTCGTGGGCGAGATGGCCCCACCAGAGCATCACGTCCGTATTATTCACACGCTCATCGCCCAGCCCGTGCCCGGGCTCATCGAGCGTGGCCGTCGCGACGCATAGTCCTTCGCTCCCGCTCAGGTGTGCGGCGATCGTTTCATGCATCCCGTCAGGATAGATCGCGGCCACCTTCGGGTTGTTTTTCTCGTGTTGGAATTCACTCCACACGGTGACACGAATCGGGGGTGCAAGCTTTGTCATGGACGGTTTCTCCGTAGAGTGCCCAACGGGCGTTGACGTTGCAAAGCTTATGCGGCATGTGCTCTGTAGGTTCGGCTCCGCCGAAATTTCTCGCACGCCGATAACGCCCGGATATGCTGTCCGCATCGACTCCGAATTCCAACAGCCCCTTGCCGACCCCTCCGCCGGGCGTAATTGCGACGGCTGCGGGTACGACCTGCGCGGGCTCGACGACAACCGCTGTCCGGAATGCGGGCTGCGCTTCAACCCCGCGATCCGGCCGGCGGCGCGGATCCCGTGGCTGCGCCGGTCGCATATTGGATTCTTCGCGGGATATTGGCAAACGGTCTTGTTCCTCACGCTGCATCCCGTTCAGTTCGTCGCGGAAGCGGCGCGGCCGGGCGGGAGCGACTTCGTGGGGGCGAGGAGTTTCCGGACGGCGTGCGTGCGGTGCGCGCTTGTGTCGTGCATGGTGCCGGTAGTGGCGGCGGTGGCCAGCAGCCCGGGGTGCACGCCGCAGATTTTCTGCTACATGATTCCGCCGCTCGGGGGTTTGGGGTTCGCCGTCTGGTATTTCCTGACGATGCTGACGGACGTGGCGCTGGTCGATGTGACCTTCTTCCTGGGCGGTCGCAATCTGGCGTGGGAGGTGGTGTTGAGCGACTACAGCGCGGGCCTGCTCGGCTGGTCGCCCGTGCCCGGTTTGCTCGCCGCCGCGTCGGTGGTGTTGCTCAACGCGGGATACCCGGGCGTCGGCGGGCTCTTGTTCGAGGCCTTCCTGTGCTCCGCCGCGGCGCTGGCGCTGATGCTGTTGCTCGGGCCCGGCATCCTGTTCCGCCTGGCGTCCCGGCGGGGCATGGCGGCATGTCTGCTGACCCTGATATCGGTCATCGGCCGCTTCTTCTCGGCGGGCCTGACGGCGCTGTTCGTGTTCGGGCTCAGCCTGGTAGTTACCATCCCCCTGGCATTGCTCATTGCGCTTTTGTGGCAGGAAGTGTTCGGGCGATAGCGGAAGGTTTGAGGCTTCGTAGTAAGGCTTCCTCAGTTCCGGTCCAGGCACTCCTTCCTCTCCCTCGTACGCAGTGATTGAGGGGATTATTACTTCTCCCGCTGCGCGGAAAGCTTCGCGAGGTCGTCGAAGTAATTCGGATACGTCTTGTTCACGCACGCGGGGTCCTGGATGACGACGCCGGGCGATTTGGTGCCGGCCAGGGCGAAGCTCATGGCCATGCGGTGGTCATCATACGTGGCGATGGACGCGGGGTGGATCGATTCAGGCGCGACGATCGTCAGGTCGTCGCCTTCGACGTTCACCTTTGCGCCGAGCTTCGCAAGCTCGGCGACCAACGCGGCGATGCGGTCGGTCTCCTTGACGCGGAGCGTGTGGAGGCCGCGGACGGTTGTTTCGCCTTTGGCGAAAAGGGCGGTCACGGCCAGCGTTTGAGCCGTGTCGGGCATCGCGGCGAGATTCACGTCGATGCCTTCGAGCACGTCGGGGCCGGTGACGGTGATGGAATCGGGGCCGACGGTCACGGCCGCGCCCATTCGGCGAAGCACGTCGGCGAAGG
>JAQGHH010000453.1 GCA_028288945.1 Phycisphaerales bacterium | reverse complement strand
GGCCAGATTTTCACTTCGCTCTCGAGCACGAGTTGGTTCTTCTCGTAGACTTTTTCGCGGATGATCTTGACGAGCTTGAGCACGTCGTCGGCCTTGCAGCCGGGGTGGGCGATGATGAAGTTTGCGTGTTTGGTGCTGACTTCCGCGCCGCCCACCTGCATGCCTTTGAGGCCCGCCTGGTCGATCAGCGCGCCGGCGCTCAGGCCGCGGGGATTCTTGAAGATACACCCGGCATTCTTGGTGTTCAGCGGCTGGCTGTTACGCTTGAACATCCAAATTTCCTTGGTCCGCTGCATGATCCGCTCGGGGTCTTCCTCTTCAAGCTCCAGCGTCGTGCCGAGGATGAACGGGGCGACGATGTTGGTGGAGCGGTAGTCGAAGACGAGGTCGTCTTTGGTGCGTTCGAAGAGTGTGCCGTGGGCGTCCATGACTTGGACCCGCGTGACGACCGCGCCCAGGTCGCCGAATTTTCCGCCGGCGTTCATGCGCACGCCGCCCCCGACGGTGCCGGGGATGCCGGCGAGGCATTCGATCCCGGCCAAGCCCTGTCGCACGGTGCGAAGGACGAGCTTTTGCATGTCAGCGCCCGCGCCGACTTCGACCGCGGTCCCCTCGAATTTCACCCGCCGCCAATGCGCGGCGTCGAGCCGGAAGACTGCGCCGTTCACCCCGGTGTCACTGACCAGCAGATTCGCGCCCAGCCCCAGGACATAAATCGGAATGTTGTTCTCGACGCAGCGCAACGCCGCCTGGCGCAGCTCTTCCGCGTTCCGCGGCTGAACGTACCAGCGCGCCGGACCACCGATCTTGTACCAGGTGCGCGGCGCCAGCGGCACGTTCTCAGTGACGACCTCTTCAAGGCCGGCAAACGGATTGGAAGTTTCGATTCGCATCGAGGCCATGGGCATAGGTCCCTGCTTTTTTGCCCCCTCTCCCTCCCAGGGAGAGGGCCGGGGCGAGGGTGAAGCGTGAGTGGCCAGCGTACGTGATTTTTGCGAAACGCGCCATCGCAATTTGCGAAACGCGCTACCGAAAACCCCAGGCCGCTCACCCTCACCCAGCCCTTTCCCTAGGAGGGAGAGGGTATAAGATCGCGTCCGATTTCCCACACATTCCCCGCGCCCATCGTGACGATCAGGTCGCCGGCTCGGGCTTCGTTGCGGAGGTATTCGCCGATCTGCTCGAACTTCGGCAGATGGCGGGCGCGCTGGCCGTTGCGGTTGATCCGGTCCACGAGGTCGGCGCTGCTCACGCGCGATTTCTCCGTTTCGCTGTCGCGCACGAAGTATATGTCGGGCACGATCGTCTCATCCGCCGACGCGAAGCTGGAGGCGAAGTCGTCGAGCAGGAAGCGGGTTCGGCTGTGCTGGTGCGGCTGGAACACGCACAACAGTCGTTGCGGCTTGTACCTCCCGCGAAGCGCCGCCAGCGTGGCGCGGACTTCGGTGGGGTGGTGGCCATAGTCGTCGACGACGACAGCGCCGTTGAACCGGCCCATCTCCGTCATCCGACGATCGACGCCTGTGAACCTTCCCACAGCCTCCGCTGCGGCCGAGGGATCGACCCCGCAGGCGGCGCAGGCCGCGACGGCGAGCGTGCCATTGAACAGATTGTGCAGGCCGGCTACCGATAGCCGCAAGGTCGCAACGGGGTGGTTATTGAAAGAAATTTCGCCCCGGTAGCAGCCGTTCTCTTCGCCCAGGTTGCGCGTGCTCCACGTCGCGGGCTTGTCGAGGGCAATGGTCTGCACCTGCGCTTCGATCCCTTGCAAGGCTGCCACCACGTTCTTGTCGTCGCCGTTGACGATCAGCAACCCATCGGCCGGGACGATCCCGGCGAAAGCGTGAAAGCTTTCAATGATGTCGTCGATGTCCTTGTAACAGTCGAGGTGGTCTTCCTCGATGTTTGTGACGCACGCCACGCGCGGGCGGAGGTTGTGGAAGCTGCGGTCGAACTCACACGCCTCGGCGACGAATGCCCGTCCCGCGCCCGACCGGCTGCCGCCGCCCAACTGCGGGACGGTGCCGCCGACCACAAAGCTCGGATCGGCGCCGCAGTTGAGCAGTGCGAAGGCGATCATCGCGGTCGTGGTGGATTTCCCGTGCGTGCCTGCGACCGCGACGCCGAAACGCTCGGCCATCACCTGCCCGAGCAATTCCGCATACTTCAGCTGCGGCAGGTGCATCGCGCGGGCGGCGAGGAATTCGCCGTTGGTTTCCGGAATCGCTGCGGTGCGGACGACCAGGTCGATATCGCGCGAAAGCAACTCGCCGCTCTGCGTGCGGGAAATGCGCACGCCGCGTTTCATGAGCTCGAAGGTTTGGGCGTTGGGCTTGGGCTCCGAGCCGCTGACGGTCGCGCCGCTGTCGAGGAGCATGCGGGCCAGGCCGCTCATCCCCGATCCGCCGATGCCAATAAAATGAACGCGTCGCCCCGCGAATTGGCTGGGAGAGCGCGATTCCGTTCGCAACTCACTGACGGCATGAAGCATCTTCATCGGCATCGTACTCATCGCCCGTGGCGAGTCAAAGGATGAAACAATTCTGAAAACTGAA
>JAQGHH010000235.1 GCA_028288945.1 Phycisphaerales bacterium | reverse complement strand
TGTTCCGCGGGCTCGACGATTCGCGGGTGCGGTCGATGCCGCTCCCGGTGCCCGCCGCCCAGCCGACACGGCTGCCCTTGTCGGTGCCGCTGCCGCTGGGGGACTACGCGCTGTCGCCGGGGGACGTGGTGAAGCTCTACGCCCGTGTCGAGGACAACGACCCCGACGGGCCCAAGGGCTCGGAGAGCCCGATCGTCACGGTGAAGATCGTCTCCAAGGAGGAGATGCAGCGGATGATGCTGGCGCGGGAGGGGCTGGAGGTGCTGCTGTCGAAGTACGCGCAGGCCGCCCGCTCGATGGAGGCGGCCAACGAGCAGCTCGACAAGCTCCGCAAGGAACTGGAAAAACTGGACCCGAACAGCGAGCTGGCGAAGGAGATGCGCGAGCAGCTTAAGAAGGCCGCGGAGCAGATCGGCAAGGACGCCGAGCAGCTCTCGCGGATGTCGGCGGAGGACCTTCCGTTCGACATCGATCACGCGTTGAAAAAGCAGCTCGATGAGTCCGCCCAGGCAATGGAGAAGGCATCGGACGCGGCGTCGAAGCTGGCCCGCGGGCAGGGCATCAGCGCCGCCGCGGCGGCGAAGAAACTGGCCGACGCGCAGAAGGAGCTGGCGGGCGAGCGCGAGCAGTTCAAGGAGGAAGCGGCCGACCCGCTCGATCACCTGGCGAAGGTTTATCCGCTGATCGAGGACCAAGCCCGATTTGCCGAATTGTGGCAACGGCAGCGCGACCTGGCCGACCGGATGGACGCGCTAACGGGCCACGACGGCGAAGACGACCCCAAGCTCAAGTCGAGGATGCGCGACCTTGAAGCCGAGCAGCATCAGCTCCGCGACGAGCTGCGGCAACTGATCGACGACATCGAAAACCGCGCCAACGAGCTGCCGGCCGACAAGAGGCTCGACGACCTGCGCGAGACGGCGAAGAAATTCGTGAAGGCCGTCAGGGGGAGCAGCGCGGCCGAGGAGATGGCATCGGCCGAATCGGGCCTTGCCGAGTTCGCCGGCTCACGGGCGCACACCCAGGCACGCGCCGCCGCCGACACGCTCGAGAAGTTCATCTCGCAAGGCCAGGGGATGGGCGAGGAGGCGGGCACCTGCCTGAAGTTCCAGCCGAAGCTCGCCTCCGGGCTGGGTGATACCGTGCAGGAGCTGCTGGACGCCGAGGGCCTGGGCTCCAAGCCCGGCAAGGGCCAGGGCAGCGGGGGCGGGTACAGCGCGCGGCGCAACTCGCTACGCAACGTCGGGATGTACGGCAGGATCCCGATGCGCGGGAAGGAATCGCGCGCGGCGGGCGGGAAGGCCCAGCGCGGGGCCTCGGGCGACGGCACGGGGCCCGATGGCGGCCCGGGCAACGCCGGGGGCGCGAACTCCGACGGCCGCCTGCACGCCAGCGGGCAGTCCGACGCCGCCGTCCCCGCCCGCTACAAGCGCCGGGTCGGCGAATATTTCCAACGCGTCGCCGACGAGTTGGGCGAGGACCAGCAGAAGTAAACTTTGTAAGATTGCGAGGCAGTCATGAGCTTGCAGACAACGACCCATCGAGCCCGACGACGGCCGGCCCTGTTCGTCATGTCGCTGATCGCGTGCCTTTTGTTCGGGAGCCTGGGCCTGCTGGCCGCGGGCGATTCCGCGCCGCCCGCGACGCCGTCGCAGGCCGCAAACGCCAAGCCCGCCCAACCCCCCGCCCCCACGGGCGACGTGCCCGAGCCCAAACAGCAGGGCGGGGAGCCCGACGGCATCGTCCAGGTCGCTAACCTCGTCTACGCGGGCACCAAGGGGAGCAAGTGCTTCTCCGATCACTTCCTCATCGACGCCGAGAAGGCGTCGTCGATCTCCACGAGCCGGCGGTTCCATTTCGTCAAGCTCTCCTCCGAGGAGCTGTTCGAGTTTCCGCTGGTCATCATGACCGGCGAAGGCGCGTTCGAGCTGCCCGACGCCGAGCGGCAGAATCTCCGCAAGTTCGTCGAGAACGGCGGGCTGCTCCTGGCCTCCGCCGGCTGCTCCTCGCCCGACTGGGACAAATCCTTCCGCGCCGAGATGGCCAAGGTCTTCGCCGACCACCCGCTGCACAACCTCACGATGGACCACCCCATCTTCCACACGGTGTACGACGTGACGGAGCTCAAGGGCCTGCACAGCGCGCCGCGCCCGCTGGAGGCCGTCTCGATCGGCGACCGCGTGGGCGTGATCTACTCCGTCGACGGCCTTAACGACACCGCCCACACCACCGGCTGCTGCTGCTGCGGGGGCAACGAAATCACCAACTGCGCGCAGATCAACGTGAACATCCTCGCGTACGCGCTGCTCTATTGATTTCGAGAGGTCGCGCCTCGCGCGACGAAAGAGGCGCGGGGGCCGGTCGCCCCCGCAACACGTTTCACTCCCCGAAGCGCGTATGCGAAAGCTGCTCCCGATCCTCTGTACGGTGATTGCGGGCGCGGGCGCGATGATTTGGTGGCTGCACGGGGCGAAGACGGCGGCGCTGCCGGCCCGCCCGGGGGTGCTGCTGATCAGCGGCGACACCGCGGGCTGGATCACGCCCTGCGGTTGCACGGCCAACCAGTCGGGCGGACTCCTCCGTCGGGGCACCTACGTGCAGGAGCTGCGCAAGTCCGCCGAGGTCATTTACGCCGACGTCGGCGGCGCGCCCGCGGGGGTTTCGCCCTACCAGCGGGTGAAGTTCGAGGCGGTGCTATCGGGCGAACGGGCCATGGGAATTTGCGCACACAACATCGGCGGGCCGGAGGCGGCGCTGGGCGCCGCCTACCTGCGCGAAGCCGGCGCGCGCCTGAAAGTGTCGTTCATCTCGGCCAACGCCCGCGACCGCGCGGGCCAGGCGCTGGCCGCGCCGATGCAGATCGCCGAGGCGCACGGCCGACGGGTGGCGCTCATCGGCGTGCTCTCCCCGCGCTACGCCACCGCGGATGTCCATGTGGACGACCCCAAGCAAGCCGTCCTGAACGCGTTGGCGGAGGGGAAGGGGAAGTACGACTGCGCGGTGGTGCTGGCGTATTTGCCCGAGGAGGAGCTTTCACAGCTGGCCGCAGATTTACCGGAGGTGGATGCCGTGGTCGGCGGGCCGACGGGGCAGGCGCT
>JAQGHH010000619.1 GCA_028288945.1 Phycisphaerales bacterium | reverse complement strand
TCAGGCCTTCCAAAAGCCCCTCGGGCATCATCGAGATCGGCGAGGTTTTTCTTCTTTTGATTTCGTTCTTGGGGACGATCACGTCTTCGGTGGTGGTGCGGAGCGTGACCGTGCTGTCACTTTCCTGTTTGATGATGCCGGTGATCGTCCGGTCGTCGTTGGTTTGAATCAACGTCATCAGATATTCGTTCGCGACCACCGCGCTCGGATCGACGACATTCTCCAGAACGTAATCGAGGTTGGCGCGCTGCGAGCCGGTGAGGTCGGGGCCGACTTTTCCGCCGGCGTCGAAGAGCGTGTGGCACGCGGCGCAGGTCTTGGTGAAAACCGCGCGGCCGTGGCCGGGGTCGGCCTTTGCCATCACGTCCGGGGTAAACGTTTTCTTGTACGTCGCAATCAGCGCTGCCTTGTCCTGCGCGGGCGGGCGGATGTTCCCGAAGAACTTTGCGAGGCGATCGTTCACGGCCTTGTCATTCAGGCCGGTGAGCTGGCGGACGGTATAGGCCGAGATGTCCGCGCGGGGGATCCGGCCATTGCCCACGTCATCGAGCAGGGCCGCGGCCCACGCGGGGCGCGAGGCAAGCGTGTTGATGGCGTCGTGGCGTTGGGATTCTTCGAGCTTTGGATATCGCCGGAGTATTTCGCGGGGAGTCGATTCTTCGGAATACCCCGCCAGGCCGCGAACGGCCGGGCCGCGCATCGCTGGATCGTCCAACAGGGCGATCAGGATCGGGCCAAGCTGCGCGTCATGCCCCTGCACGAGCGCGGCCAGCGCCGCCCGCCGGGCGTCGGCGTTCGCTTTCGCGTCCGCCACCACCGTCCGCAAAGCGGCGATGGCTTGAGCGTCTCCAAACACGAGCGCCAGTGCCATCGCCTGCTCGCGGACATGAGCGTCCGGGCTGGCCTGTAGCCGTGCATAGACCGTCCGCCAATCCCGCGGCATCGCAATCTGCCTGCGCCCCTTGAGCGCCTCCGCGACGCCGCGCAGCACGTCCGCTTGGCCGGCAGGGTCGTCGATCTTTCCGAGCAGCGCGATGGCCGTATCGAGTCCGCCGGGGATGGCATCCGCCCGGCTCGCCGGCGCGCTCGCAAAGGTGAGCAATGTGAAACCTACGGCGATGATGCGGCGGTGCAAGGATGTCATATGCCGTTCGGCTCCAAGATCCGGATCATGATGATGGAACGTGAATGGAATCGCACGCAGGCGTACCTCCAATCACGCTCCACGTTCCACATATTACACGGACGGCATCATCAGCCGACAACCGGCCGCCGTCCAGCGGGTCCGCACGGGCGCATAAAAAAAGCCGCCCCCGGGCAAGGGGCGGCTTCGAATGGGGCTGTGCTAGGGTTCGGGGTTGTGGGAGGGAGAACCCTACACATCGGGGGGAAGAATGGGTAAGTTTGGAAGTCCTATCCGTCGGCAATATAAGGCTGCGATATAACCCGACAGGGAAGGACGAAAAACCATTACAACAACTGTTGTGCCAGGCGCAAAAAAACCGGAAGACGCATCCGCAACACTCAGTAGAAACAGCTTATTTTTTGCTGCTAAAGTGCGATTCGCAATTTTGCCTGAGGCTCCGCCCCTAAGGATTTGGATGCATCGGCTACGTCAGAGTGGCGGAAGTGTCGCAGTATTACATCGAAAACCGCGACATATCTGAACGCGCTTTCGCGAAGTCAGTCCATTACCCAAAACCGGGATCGCAAAACCGGACGGAGCCCCGGGGATCGGACTAGAATCTTTGCCCGTACCTGCGATAGTCTTGCAAAGGTTTCATCTACTTACCTGGCATTATCGGACGAGGTGATTTGTGCGGATTCTGGTGACCGGCGGTGCGGGGTTTATCGGATCGAATCTTATCAAGCGGCTCACTGCCGATGGGCATACGACCCTCGCCCTCGACGACTTCTCCTCCGGAGCTTGGACCAACCTCATCCGTTACACCGGCGACGTGCTGACCCTCGACGTCGCTTCCGACATCGGCCCGCTGGCCGCTTTAGAGCGCTTTGATGTCATCTTCCACGAGGCATCGATCACCGACACGACCGTGATGGACCAGCGGAAGATGATGCACAACAATGTGGAAGGGTTCCGCAACCTGCTGGATCTGGCCGTGAAGTGGGAGAGCCGCATGGTCTGGGCGAGCAGCGCGGCGACCTACGGCCGCGGGCCGTCGCCCAACAAGGAATCCCAGCCCGCCGAGCCGCTCAACGTCTACGGCTACTCCAAGCTCGCGATGGAACGCCTCGCCGAGCGGTACGTCCCCCGGCTGACCCACCCGATCATCGGGCTCCGCTACTTCAACGTCTACGGTGCGGGCGAGGCCCACAAAGGCAAGTTCGCCAGCATGATCGGCCAGCTCGCCAAGCCGATGCGGGCCGGCAAACGCCCCCGCATCTTCACCGACGGCGAACAACGCCGCGACTTCGTTTACATCGACGACGTCATCCAGGCCAACCTCTGCGCCATGGCCAGCAAGACCGGCGGCGTCTTCAATGTTGGCAGCGGCGCGGCCTCCAGCTTCAACCAGGTCGTCCACCACCTCAATAGGGTCCTCAAGACCGACCTGCCGCCCGAGTATTTCGAGAACCCCTACGACTTTTTCCAAACCTGGACGGAAGCAGACCTGACGCAATCGCGCAAGGTGCTCAAGTACGAGCCGAAATACGATTTGGCGAAGGGGATCGACGCATATTACGAATCCGGCGCGCTGGGGGTATAACACTCGCGCGCATCCAGCCCCGGAGGGGCGAAAGACCTTAGCCCACGGCGCGAGCCGTGGGGAAAGAACAACGAGAAACAATCAGCCCCGGAGGGGCGTAAGAAGTTCTCGAGCGCGACCTGCGTCCGAGCGCTTCTTACGCCCCTCCGGGGCTGGTTTGTTGATTTCTCATTTCCCACGGCTCGCGCCGTGGGCTAAGGTCCTGCGCCCCTCCGGGGCTGAGGCTGATGGTGGTCGGCTCGGACGCCACTTTGGGAATTACTCCCCACCCGGCCAATATTGCTGCATCTTCTTCCGAAGAAATTTTGCGCTGCGTTGCAGTTCCTCGATCCCGTTCACACCGTCTTCGATGCTGATCCAGCCGTCGAAATTTACGCCGCGTAGCTCGGAGAAAATCGCGTCGTAGTCGTTGAGGCCCTTGCCAATTTCCCCGTGGCGGAGGCGCTTGGCGTAGCCGACGCTATCTTCCTCCTTGCGGAGGTCTTCGATCGTCCCCTCGGCCAGATACCGGTCACTGGCGTGCATGGTGACGACACGATGCTTCACCCGCCGCAGGAGTTCGAGCGGGTCTTCGCC
>JAQGHH010000437.1 GCA_028288945.1 Phycisphaerales bacterium | reverse complement strand
CTTGGCACAATCCCTCAAACGGTGAATGACAGGCCCCGGCGCAATAGAAAGGCCCGGTCGCTGGACCGGGCCTCGTCTATTCGATTTTCGCAAACGATGGTTACCGCTTGGAGAACTGGAACCGGCGCCGTGCACCGCGCTGGCCGTATTTTTTGCGTTCCTTCATGCGGCTGTCGCGGGTCATGAACCCCGCGCCGCGGAGGGCGGCCTCGAGCGATGCATCGTACTTCGCGAGCGCACGGCCCAGGCCCATGACGATCGCGCCGGCCTGGCCGGTGAGGCCGCCGCCGTCGGCGGTGACCAGCACGTCCATCTTCCCGCCCGTGTTCGTCACTTCCAGCGGGCCGAAGATCGCCTTGCGGTCACGCTCGCTGGAGAGGTAGTCGTTGAGGGTGCGGCCGTTGATCTCGATCTTGCCGGTGCCCGGTGCGACGCGCACGCGGGCGACGGAACTCTTGCGGCGGCCGACGCCCCACACAAAAGTGCGCTTGCCCTGCGGGCCGGCGGGGGCTTCGGTCTTTGCCTCGGGTACTTGCAGCGTTTCTTCAGCCATGGCTCTCTTTACCTGCTTGGAGATTCAGATCTCTCGGACCAGTTGGATTGTTCAGTTTTCGTCAGATCGGGCGGACGCCCGAGCCCGTCATCGCCAGCTTCAGCGGCTTGGGCTGCTGGGCGCTGTGCGGGTGCTGGTCGCCCTTGTAAACCTTCAGCTTCGCCAGAATGTTCCGGCCCATCTTGCTCTTGGGGAGCATGCGACGGACGGCCAGCTCGATGATCTTTTCCGGGTGCAGCTCGTGCATCCGGCGATAGGAGTAGAGGTGGCGGCCGCCGGGGTAACGGGAGTACGTGTCGTACTCGGTAACCTCGGCCTTTTTGCCGGTGACGCGAATCTTCTCGGCATTGAGCACGATCACAAAATCGCCCGTGTCAATGTGCGGCGTATAGGTGGCCTTGTGCTTGCCTTGGATCATCATCGAGACGCGGGCGGCAAGACGCCCCAGAACCTGGTCGGTGGCATCGATCACGTGCCAGTTGGCGGCCACCTCTCCGGGCTTGGGCAAATAGGTACTCATGGTCGGTTCCTTCGATCTCTCTCAAATATTTCGAATTCACGAACGTGACTCTACATTCCCGCATAGCGCGGAAGTCTCCCAGCCACAGGGGAACGGGGCAGTCTACCGGCGGGCGGCGCGATGTCAAGAGTAGGCGGCAAGCGATCAAACTCAAAAATTTGGAAAGAATTTCTCCGGTTTTGCCCGAATTATTACGCGCCACCCATGGAACGTCGTCACTCGGTTGCTATACTCCGCCTCGCGGCGGCCAGATGCATGGGATACTTGGTCAAAGAGGTCCAACCGACGCCGAATCCGAACGCGATGAAGTTCATCCTGGATCGGCCGATTTCGGAGGGACGCCTGAGCTTTCTTGACCCGGCTGCCGGACACAGCCATGCGATCGCGGCCCGGCTGTTTGCCGTGAACGGGGTAACAAGCCTGCTGTTTTTGGGTGACTTCGTCACCGTATGCAAGAGCCCGGCAGTCCGGTGGGCCGGGATTACCGCAAAAGTGAAGAGGGTGCTCGCAGGGGACTAAAAACCCGCATCAAAAAACCAAATTATCCCGGCTCCTTTGGAAACCGGGTAGATGAAACGCACGTACGATTAGTGCGAAGTGTTTCTTCCCTCCTTACCCCGTAGGTCTCACCCACGCCTACGGGGTTTTTTACGCGCACAATTCGCGACAGGCGGAGGGCAGCAGTTGGAAGAAATAGTTTCGTCCGATTGTCACGCGGTAATGAGAATCACTTCGCATAAAACGGCCGTCCGCGCCAGATGCTGGGTCTGCTACGTTACCGAGCAGGATGAACATTGGATTTGTCAGTATCCCCGGATCGCTGGTTGCCAACCGGGAACCTGATAGTGGAGTAAATATTGGGAACTACTTTGTTAGTTGAGACCAAGCCGGTATGCCTGCCGCCGAAAAAGAGCTTTCTGGCTCGTCTCGGCCCGGGCCTGATCACCGGCGCTTCCGACGACGACCCCAGCGGGATTGGCACATACTCCCAGGCGGGTGCGCAGTACGGGTTCGGGCTGCTTTGGACGATGGTCCTGTCCCTGCCGTTGATGGCTTCGATCCAGGAGGTCAGCGCGCGGATCGGAAGGATCACCGGGCGCGGGATCGCGGGGAACATCCGCCGACATTATTCGGGATGGCTGCTGTATCCGGTGATGTTCCTGCTCGTCTTGGCGAACACGATCAACCTAGGGGCCGACATTGGCGCGATGGGCGATGCGCTGGCCTTGCTGGTGGGCGGGCCGGCGTTGCTGTACGCGGCGTTGTTCGCCGTCGCTTGCGTGGTGATGCAGGTCTTTGCGTCGTACCCGCGCTGCTCCAAAGTGCTTAAGTGGCTGACGCTGGTGCTGTTCAGTTACGTGGCGACGGTTTTCTTCGTGCATGTTCCCTGGGGGCAGGCGCTGCGGGGGACGATCATGCCGGCGGTGAAGTTTGACGGCAAATACCTTTCCATGTTCATCGCCATCCTGGGGACGACGATCAGCCCCTATCTGTTCTTCTGGCAGGCGTCACAGGAGACGGAAGAGATCCGCCAGAGCCCTGAGGAGCAGCCGTTGAAAGTCGCGCCCGAGCAGGCGCGCGAGCAGTTCAGCCGCATCCGATTCGACACGTACTTTGGCATGGCGGTTTCCAACGTCGTCGCCTTTTTCATCATCCTCTCCGCGGCCGTCACGCTGCACGCACACGGCGTCACGGAAATTGAAACCTCCTCGCAGGCCGCCGAGGCGCTGCGGCCGCTGGCCGGGCGGCTGACGTTTACGCTCTTTGCGCTGGGGATCGTCGGCACCGGGTTGCTGGCCGTACCCGTTCTGGCGGGGTCGGCGGCGTACGCGGTGGGCGAAGCGCTCAAGTGGCCCACGGGGCTCGATCGCAAGCCGCTCGACGCGAAGGGGTTTTACGGCGTGCTCACCGCCGCCACGCTCCTCGGGCTCGCGATCAACTTCCCTGCGGTGCAAAAACACATCCACCTTTCACCCGTGCAGGCGCTGTTCTGGGCGGCAGTGGTCAACGGCGTCGTGGCGGTGCCGATCATGGTGGTCATGATGCTCATGTGTCACAACAAAAAGATCATGGGGCAATACACCCGCATCTCAAAAACACTCCGCACCATGGGCTGGCTGGCCACAGCCGTGATGGCCGCCGCAGCGGTGGGGATGTTCGTGACTTGGAAGCATTGATCCCTCCCACCCCACAGCAGTGTTCGGCGAAGCCGAACCTACTGTCCGGGAGGATGCATTGTTGTGGCACGGGTTTTCAACCCGTGCAGATGGTGTCGGGAAAAATAGCCTTCGACAGCTGACGCATCCCGCACGGGTTGAAAAACCCGTGCCACGGTGGAGCAAATTGCCACCTCACCCGATTTGCGCCAGCGAAAGCGTGTCGCCGAGTTGTTTGCTTAACGCCATGCGCAGATGGCGGTGGGCGGGATGCGTGAGGCGTGGATCTTCGGCCAGCATGGCCTGGGCGTCCTCCTTCGCCTGGTGAAGCAGTTCCATTTCGTTGGTCACGTCCGCCAGCTTGAACTCCGGCAGGCCGTGCTGGCGGGTGCCGAAGAATTCGCCGGGGCCTCGGAGCTTTAAGTCCATCTCGGCGATCTCGAAACCGTCCGTGGTTTGCGTCATCGCGCGGAGGCGGGCTTCGGTATGCTCGTTCGACGGGTCGGAGATGAGCAGGCAGTAGCTCGTTTCGCTGCCCCGCCCGACGCGCCCGCGGAGCTGGTGCAATTGGGAGAGGCCGAAGCGCTCGGCGTTGTCGATGACGATGACCGTTGCGTTGGGCACATCGATGCCGACTTCGATCACGGTCGTCGCGATCAGCACGTCGGTCTGCCGATCGCGGAAGGCGGTCATGATCTGGTGTTTTTCGTCCGTGTTCATCTGGCCGTGCAAGGCGGCGAGCCTGAGATCCGCTAGTGGGCCTTTGCCCAGCCGCTCGTGCTCTTTCACGACGCTCTTGGAATCCTCCAGCCCGTTATCGTCGATCTGCGGCAGCACGATGTACGCCTGCCGCCCCGCCTGCACCTGCTTGCGGATAAACTCATACGCACTGTCCGACTGACTCGGACGCAGCCAGCGCGTCTGGATCGGCTGGCGGCCCGGCGGAAGCGCGTCGATCACGCTGACGTCAAAGTCCGCGAAGAACGACAACGCCAGCGTCCGCGGGATCGGCGTGGCCGTCATCACCAGGTAATGCGGCGCGAGGCCCTTTGATTTGAGCACCGCCCGCTGGCGGACGCCCAGCTTGTGCTGCTCGTCCACGACCACCAGGCCCAGGTTCGCGAACTCCACGTCCTCCTGAATCAGCGCCTGCGTCCCGACGGCCAGGTGCAGCTTCCCGGCGGCAAGGTCTTTGAGGCCCGTGGTTTTCTTCTGCCGTTTGGTGCGCGAGGTGAAGAGTCCGAGCGACACGTTCGAGCCCGCGAGCAAATTGCTGAGCGTGAGGTAGTGCTGCTCCGCGAGCACTTCGGTGGGCGCCAGCAGAACCGCCTGGAGGCGGTTGGCGACGCCGACCAGCATCGCGTAAAGGGCGACGATGGTTTTCCCGCTGCCGACGTCCCCCTGAAGCAGCCGGTTCATCGGCTTGCCGCTACCCAGGTCGCGGGCGATTTGCCACACGGCGTTTTGCTGCGCATTGGTCATCGAAAACGGAAAGCGGGCGCGGATGCGCTGGTCGAGCAGCTTGTCCAGCCGCATGACCGGCGCGGTGATGCGCCCTTCGCGCAGGCGCTTGCTGATGCCCAGGCCCAGCTGCATGAGCATCAGCTCGTCGTAGATGATCCGCCGGCGGGCGCGGAGGGCTTCGTCCAGGTCTTTGGGAAGGTGAATCGCCCGGTACGCCTCCCGCCGCGGGAGCATGCCGCGCCGGTGTAACAGCGCCGGGTCGAACCATTCCTCCACTTCGGCCAGCGCGTCGGGGAGATTCTGCTCGATGATTTTCTGGATCATCTCCGACGGCAGCCGCAGCGTCGCGGGATAGATGGGGCGGAATTTCGACTCTTCGACTCGGGCGGTGTCGCCGTCAACGACTTCCCACTTCGCCTGGACCATTTTGGCGATGTTACGGAAGAATGAGACCTTCCCCTGCACGCGGAGCGACATGCCGGGATGAATGCGGCCGCGCAGATACGCGCCGTGGAACCACGTGAGGCTGAGCTTGTCGGTGCCGTCGTCGAGCGTCGCTTCGAACCGCGGGCGGGGACGCGAAGGGATGTAGTCGACCGCGACCACTTCGCCGCGGGCGGTCTGGATCTGATCGTCGACGAGTTGCGAGACGGGCCGCTCGGAGGATTCAAACTGATAGTCGCGCGGGAAGTATTCGAGCAGGTCGCCCAGCGTCCGGACACCCAGCTTCTGCAAAACTTTCGCGCGGGTCGTACCGATGCCCGGAAGAGTCTCGACGGGGCGAAGGAGAGCGGGCGAGATGGGGGCGACAGTCATGTGTGGGGGTAAGTGCAACCTGCGGCTCGACGCGAAGCGCCGCATTCAAAGTGCAATAATGGGAGAAGTCCCGCCCGCTCCCGCATCTCATTTTACACTTTGCATTTTGCATTTTGCACTTTGCATTGACCTCATTCTTTTCCCCAGCCTTCCTGCCCGATCAACTTCACAAAGCGGCACTGGCAGATGTCTGAGATCTGTAAGCGCGACCCCTCCCGCCGGACTTCGACGAGCATCTGCTTGTGCAACGGGCCGATCGGCAGGACCGCCAGCCCGCCGTCCTTGAGCTGGCTCATCAGCAGCTCGCGCGGCAGTTCGGGCGCCCCGGCGGCGATGAGCAGCCGGTCGAAGGGAGCGGCCTCGGGCCAGCCGATGGTTCCGTCGCCGTAGCGGTAGTGGACGTTACGGACACCCAGCGACATCAGCCGCTCGAACGCGTCGTCGAGCAGCGGCTTCACGCGCTCGATCGTCCAGACTTCCGTCGCCAGTTTGGCGAGGACGGCCGTCTGGTACCCGCTGCCGGTGCCCAACTCCAAAACGCGGTGACCCGCCTGAATGTCGAGGCGGTTTGTCATCAGCGCAACGATGTGCAGCGTGCTGATCGTCTGGCCGTGGCCGATGG
Source organism: Phycisphaerales bacterium (assembly GCA_028288945.1). GTDB lineage: Bacteria > Planctomycetota > Phycisphaerae > Tepidisphaerales > Tepidisphaeraceae > RYN-428. The sequence goes on along the minus strand of JAQGHH010000437.1, from coordinate 1,092 downwards.
GGGCGGGCCGGTCGGCATAGGCGTCGCCGCGCGTGTCTTCGTTGAAGAACGGGTCGCGCGGAACCGAGCGCAACGCCGCGAGCACGCGGTCGTCGCGGATTCCCCGCTCGACCACCTGCTGTTGGATCATTCGCTCAAGCGACGAGGCTTGTTTCAGGTTCAGTTCGTTCATCGATGATTCCATGATGTATTCTACGCGGGAAAAGGCTCAGAGTGCGACCGAGCGCCGGGAACCGCAAAGCGGCTGTTGCTCTCAGGCGAACATGGAGGCTGCAACGTCATTGACCCTCGCGCGTTATCGACCATAATCTTGCCATCCATGGCCCGCACCTCACCGGCTGCTGCCGGCACAGATCGCCCGATTGTCACGCTCACGACCGACTTCGGCACCCGGGACTTTTACGTCTCGGCGATGAAGGCAGTTCTGATCGCCCGCTGCCCGCAAGTGCGGCTCATAGACGTCACCCATGAGATCCCCCGCCACGATCTGCTCTGCGGGTCGATCACCCTCGAGCGGGCCGTGGACGGATTTCTCCCCGGAACGGTTCATCTTGCCGTGGTCGACCCCGGCGTCGGAACGGAGCGGCGCATTTTGATCACCGAGCTCAACGGGCAACTGATCATCTGCCCCGACAACGGCCTGATCACCTGGGCCTGGCGTCGGCTGGGGCCGGGAAAGACCCACGAGCTGACCTGGCGGCCGGACGGTCCGGTCAGCAACACTTTCCACGGCCGGGACATCATGGCCCCCGCCGCGGCGCTTTTGGCGGGCGGCACGCCGCTACGCGAAATGGCCCGGCCGATCGACGATCCGATCCTTCTCGACGTGGCGCCCGCGGTCCCGGCGGATGCCGTGGCCCGGGTCATCCACATCGATCAATTCGGCAACGCCATGACTAACGTCGGCCATGAGGCCCTGCAATCTTTCGCCAACAAAGTGATTCGTGTGCGAAATCGCGCCGTCGGCAAGCTCCGCCGAACCTATTGGGATGTTGCCCCGGGCAAGCCGCTGGCCCTGGTGGGGAGCAGCGGACTGCTGGAAATCGCCGTGCGCGACGGCTCGGCGGCGGAGCAGCTCAAGCTGCGGGTGGG
>JAQGHH010000406.1 GCA_028288945.1 Phycisphaerales bacterium | reverse complement strand
TGAAACAGCAGTCGTTGGTGTCGGCCGCCGCGTATCATTTCGGCTCCTACCGCAAGGCGGTGGAGAAGGCGGGGATCGATTACGCGGAAGTGATCCGGCGGCCGCGCTGGACCAAGGCTGCCATCATCTCGCTCGTAAAAGTCGCCAAGCGCGACGGGCACGACCTGCACTGGTCGGCGGTGACCAAGCGGCGCGACGAGTTGGGGAAGGCGGCGTTCGCATCGCTCCAGCCCCGGCTGTTCGGGAGCTGGGACCGGGCCCTCACCGGCGCGGGCCTCGACGCGGACGAAGTCAACCGCTACCGAAAATGGGACAAGGACACCATTAGCTTCGAGCTGCGCCAGCGACACCGCGAGCGCGGGGCGCTCAACAGCGGCACGCTCCAGCAGCAGGAGCCGGGCCTGCACGCCGCGGCCGTGCGCCATTTCGGCAGCTACGACTCGGCGCTGCGCGCCGCACGGCTCGACCCCGAAAAGCTGCGCCAGCGCCGCGCCTGGACGAAGCCCGGCGTGCGCGACGCGCTGAAGCTGGCCAACCGCTCGGGCCTCCACCTGAGCGACTCGGCCATCCGCCGGGAAGACCCGGCGCTGTACGGCGCCGCCGTCCGCCTCTTCGGCTCCTTCACCGCCGCCCGCTCTGCCGCGGGGATCAAGTGGAAGAAGTGACGGGCGAAGAAGTAAATCCGAATTCCGAACCCCCGAAACCCGAATCAAATCCGAATGACGAATTCCGATTCCGAAGAACGGATTCCGGCACGAATTCGGATATTTCTTCACAAGGACCACAGAAGCCACAAAGAGCACAGAGGGCATCAAAACAGATGCATGGAAATTGATCCTCTCCCGCCTTTCTCTGTGCTCTTTGTGGCCTCTGTGGTCTTTGTGGTTCGACTGCGCAGCTAGCTGTAGCCCATCGTTACGGCCGTGCCCTTTTCGGAATTCGTCATTCGGATTTGATTCGGGTTTCGGGGGTTCGGGATTCGGACTCGCTCCCCCTTCGCACCTTCGTCTCTTCGCGGCTAGAATTCGGGCGCAGAGGTGCATTGCATGTCGAACGACAGCCAGGAACGTCCGCGGATCGTGAGCCCCGACACGCTTCGCGGCGGCCCGCAGGAGCGCACGCCGCCCGGGCAGAAGCTCACGAGCAAATGGCCGGTGCTGCATCATGGGAAGGTGCCGCAGGTCGATCCGAACGACGCCGGGTGGCGGCTCAAGATCTTCGGGCTGGTCGAAGAGCCGTATGAGCTGACGTACGAAGAAATCCGCGCGATGCCCGCGATCGACGTCGTCTGCGACATGCACTGCGTCACCCACTGGACGCGCCTGAACAACACGTTCACGGGAGTGCCCGCCAAAACGATCCTCGAAAAGGCCAGGCCCAAACCCGCCGCCCGGTTTGTGATGTGCCACAGCGAGGCGGGGTTTACCGTGAACGTGCCACTGGAAGAATTTCTCGCGCAGGACAGCATCCTGGCATACCAGTGGGAGGGCAAGGATCTCACGCCCGAGCACGGATGGCCGCTTCGCGGGCTTGTCCCGAGGCTCTATCTCTGGAAAAGCGCCAAGTGGATCCGGGGCATCGAGCTCCGCGCCACGGACGCCCCGGGCTTTTGGGAGCAGGGCGGTTACCACATGCATGGCGACCCGTGGACTGAGGAACGGTTCGGTTGGTAGCCATTGCAATCGCGCGGTTCCCATCGACAATTCCTGCCAGTGAAGACCCCGCGCCAACTCAGCATCTTTCTGGTTGTATTCTGGCTGCTCGCACTGGGCGTTGCGTTCTCCCTCGATCGCGCTGTGGCAGAATGGGTGAAACAGTCCGTTCCCATCGACAAGCGACAGCACTTAACGAAACTCTTTATCGAGATCGTCAAGCTTCCGGGCTGGGGTTGGTTCACGCTCGTGGCCGTGATCTTGTTGGGCATCTTTCATCGCCGGCATTGGTACGGGGCAGCCGGGCTCGCGCTCAGCGGCGTCGCGGTGGGGGCCGCGTACAGCCTTATTAAGTGGACTGCCGGGAGACATCGGCCGGTGAAGGGGATCACGCCGTTTGTTTTTGAGCCGTTTCCCAAGGGAATCATCGGGCTGTTCAAGGAAGATGCGTTGTGCTTCCCATCGGGCCATGCGTCCCTGGCCTTCGCGACGGCGGCGTCGCTGGCCGTGCTGCTGCCGCGATGGCGGTGGGCTTTTTTCGCGTTTGCCGCGGCAGTGGGGGTGGAGCGTGTGTTGGAGAACGCACATTATGTAAGCGACGTCGTCGCGGGCGCGGGGATCGGCGCACTACTTGGGTGGTTGATCACCCGCACAGCCCTCGCCTTGCAAAAAACGGGCGGCGATGCCGGGTCTGACCTGTCTGATGCCGGCACACGGGGGCCCGCGCCGGTGGTTTAATAAAATTCCATGTCACTCGTCCTCACCTACTCGCAACCGCAAGACTTGGCCGTAGAATGCCACACGCGCATGAGCGAAGCCCCGTATTTGTCACTGGTCATCCCCGCGTACAACGAGCAGGAGAACATTGAAGAGCTTCTGCGCCGGGTGGGGTCTGCGCTGCCGCTGAGCGGGAAATCCTTCGAAGTCATCATCGTCGACGACGGAAGCTCCGACGCCACGCCCACGCTTCTCCGCAATGCGATGGCCGACCGCCCTTGGCTGCGGATTCTGCGTTTGGAAGGCAACGGCGGCCAGAGCAGCGCGTTCGACGCCGGCTTCAAGGCCGCCCGCGGGCAGGTCATCGCCACCATCGACGCCGACCTTCAGAACGACCCGGAAGAAATCCCCCGATTGCTCCCGATGCTCGACGGCTACGACATGATCAACGGCTGGCGGCAATCGCGCCAGGACAGCGCCCTACGCCGGATCGAATCGCGCATCGCCAACCGAATCCGCAACTGGCTCAGCGACGAAACGATCAACGACTCCGCCAGCAGCCTCAAACTCTACAAGCGCCACTGCCTCGAAGGCATCCAGCTTTACCGCGGCATGCACCGCTTCATGCCCACGCTCGTAAAAATGCGCGGATACACGGTCACAGAAGTCCCCGTCAAGCATTCCCCGCGCTTCGCCGGCACCGCAAAATACGGCCTGCGCAACCGCGCCCTCCGCGCGTTCGTCGATCTGATGGCCGTCCGCTGGATGAAGAGCCGCCACATTCGGTACAACGTCGCGGAGCTTCCGCGCCCC
>JAQGHH010000398.1 GCA_028288945.1 Phycisphaerales bacterium | reverse complement strand
CGCATGCAGCCCGCGGCTGCACGTCCCGCGCTTTTCACAGTCGTAGGTTCGGCTTTGCCGAACATTCCCGCGATTCACGGAGGACCGTTCGGCCGAGCCGAACCTACGGGAGGGGCAGGAAACCCGCTCGCGTGATTGCCATTTCGGCTCGCGACTTCTACACTTTCGGGCGTGAGGCCCGCTAGATTTCATGGAATCGTCGCGGTCGCGGTGCTGCCGTTCTTTGCGGTCGCGTCGGTTTTCTGCATCTGCCTTCAAACCGCCCTCGCCCAAGTCCCGCATCGCGTGACCCACACACAAGCGACCGCCCCATGCTGCGGCGCAAAACCCGGGCACCATCGCCCCGCCTCCCATGCGCCCGAAAAAAATCCCACTCAGCACTGCCCGCATTGCACCGGACAGAATGTGAGTGGGTTTGGGACAATGAAGGCGCGCGTCCTCGATGTGACGCCCAGCCAGCCGCTTGCCGTTTGGCGCAATCCGATAGCCGGTATCATCGCCGCTGTCGCTTCTCATCGCGCCGCGATCGTGACCGAATCACCCCCCGCCATCGCCCCGCCTTCCCTCCTTGGCTTGCACTGCGCGCTTGTTATTTGATCCCCCGGTCCGCCTCCCGACGTCATGTCGTCGCGCAAAGCGTTCATCCCTATTACAAGCTCATCGTGGCACGGGTTTTCAACCCGTGTTAGCGGCGCAAGATTGTTTTGGAACTCCCATGCTGAAGGACCTTGGAATTCTCGTTTTCTCCGCACTCATCGCCGGCTGCGCGTCGCCCCCTCCGCCGTTGCCCGGGCGTGACCATCCCGCCAACCCCGACGCGGCGGAAGCGCCGCTCCCGCCCGCGTCATCCGCCCTTGCAACGACAAGTGCGGCCCCACCTGCAACGGCCGAGTCGACGGAGCACGAACACCACCACGCCGGAGGCCACGATGGCCACGCCCACTAAAACATTCCCTTGGGTGCTCCTTGCTCTGTTCACCCTCGCCGGCTGTCAGAGCACTGAACCTCGCGCGGGATTCGATGAGGTTGAGCATGTTGTGCACGATCGATCGCAAGCAAGAATTCATTGGAACCAGGGCACCGCATCCGATGCGCAAGCCGCGCAAGCCGTCCGCATGATGCTCGGGCGCGAGCTAACCACTGAGACGGCCGTTCAAATCGCGCTGCTTAACAGTCCGCGCCTTCAGGCCACGTACGAGAACCTTGGGATCGCGCAAGCCGACCTCGTGCAGGCGGGCCTTTTGAAAAATCCCGTGTTCGATCTGAGCGTCCGCTTTCCCGACCGGCCGCCCGGCAAGACCTACCTCAACTTTTCGGCGGCGGAAGATTTCATCGACGTGTTTCTTCTCCCGGCCCGCAAGAAACTTGCCGAGGCGCGATTCGACGCCGCGAGGCTCCGGGTCACGCATGAAGTGCTGGATCTTGCCGCAGAGGTGAAGTCCGCTTTTTACGGCTACCAATCCGCGGAGCAGACGGCGGAGCTTCGCCGCACGACCGCCGAGGCGTTTGCCGTCTCGTTCGACGCGGCCAAGCGCCTGCACGACGCCGGGAACATGAACGACCTGGATTTCATGAGCGAGGGCGCGCAAAACGCCCGTGCGAAGATCGATCTCGCGGATGCGGAGGAAAGTGCGCTCGAAGCCCGCGAACGGTTGAACGCACTGATGGGCCTTTGGGGCGAAGCCACCGCGTGGAAGGCGGAGGGTCGTCTACCGGAACCGCCGACACAGGAGATCGCGCCTGAAGGGCTGGAGACGCTCGCGGTACGAAATCGGTTGGACTTGCAAGCCGCCCGGCAGGACGTGCTGACCCAGGGCCGGTCGCTCGGGATGGCGAGCCAATTCCGATTCCTTCCGGACGCCACGCTCGGGCCGGATGCCGAACGTGAAGCGGACGGCCAATGGCGTATCGGCCCGACGCTCACCGTGCCGCTGCCGATCTTCGATCAGGGGCAGGCGGGAATCGCCCGCGCGCAGGCCATCCTCCGGCAGAGCGAGGATCGCTACGCCGCACTCGCCATCGATGTCCGCTCGCAAGTGAGGTCTGCGCGGACCAGGATGTTCCACGCGCGGGCCAAGGCCGAGTTTTACCGGAGCGAAGTGTTGCCGCTGACACAGCGGCAACTTGAGCAGATGCAACTGCATTACAACGCGATGTTCGTCGGCGTTTTTCGGCTCCTGCAAGCGAAACGCGAGCAGATCGATGCGGGCCGGCAGTACATCGAAGCGCTCAAGGACTATTGGACGGCGCGGGCGGAGTTGGAGCGCGCCGTGGGCGGGAAACTGCCGCCCATGGCGCAGACACGTTCGATCCCCACATCGCAGCCGTCATCGGCCCCCGCGTCGCAGCCTTCACACGTACACCACCATCACGGAGACGAACCATGATTACTCGAAGAGAAATGCTCGGCGCAGCCGCGACAGTGGGCGGCGCTGCCTTTCTAGGCGGTGTCAACGAAGTCGGCGCATCGCGCGCCCTTGCCGACGACCAGGGCGACCTCGTCAAGGCAAACGTTGGCCGCACAAGCGACAACGCAAAGCCGCTCCCGCCCGGCGAACCCGGCCGCGATTACACGCCCATTTTCACGCCCAACGGCGTCACGCTTGAATACCGCCTGATCGACGGCGTTAAGGTTTTTCATCTCACCGCTGGCGAAATCGAACACGAGTTCGCCCCGGGGCTCAAGGCGCATCTCTGGGGCTACAACGGACGCTCGCCGGGGCCGACGATTGAGGCAGTTGAGGGCGACCGCCTGCGAATCTATATCACCAACAATTTGTCCGCCCCGACGACCGTGCACTGGCACGGCATCCGTGTCCCCAACGGGATGGACGGCGTGAACGGTCTGACTCAAGAGCCCATCCCGACCGGCGCGACGTTCAAGTACGAGTTCGCCGTGCCTGACGCGGGAACATTCATGTATCATCCGCATTTCGATGAGATGACCCAGCAGGCGATGGGCCTTATGGGCATGTTCGTGGTACACCCCCGGCAGCGTCAGAAAGCCCCGGCCGACCGCGACTACGCCATCATGCTCAGCGAGTGGCGGATCATCCCGGGGACCTTCAGGCCCGTCACGACGGAAATGCTCGACTTCAACATCTTCACGATGAACAGCAAAGTCTTCCCGGCCACGCAGCCGCTCGTCGCGAAAATTGGCGAACGAATCCGCGTCAGGCTGGCGAACCTGTGCGCGATGGATCATCACCCAATCCACCTGCACGGGTTTCAGATGGTCCTCGCCGAAACCGACGGCGGCATCATCCCAGAGAGCGCCCGCTACGCGATGAACACCGTGCTGGTGCCCGTCGGCAGCACGCGGGCGGTCGAGTTCGTCGCCGACAATCCGGGAGACTGGGTCATGCACTGCCACATGACGCATCACACGATGAACCAGATGGGCCACGACATTCCGAACCTGATCGGGGCAAACCTCAAAGGGCTTAGTACGCGCGTGCGGCCGCTGGTGCCCGGCTACATGACGATGGGGCAGAACGGAATGGGGGAAATGGCCGATATGAGAATGCCGATGCCCGCCAACACGATCGCGATGCTGGGAGGCAAGGGCCCGTTCGGCACGATCGACATGGGGGGCATGTTCACGATGATCAAGGTGCGCGATCAAATCACAGGGTACGATGACCCCGGCGACTACCGGCATCCGCCGGGGACCGTCGCTGTGGCGGCGACGCCCGAAGAACTGAATCGCGACGGGATCACGACGAAATAACCAAACCCGCCGCTCGGTGCGGCGGAGCTTTTTTTAGGAGTCTCGCATGAAGCGTTCACTTGCCCTGATTTCCCTGTCACTCACCCTCGGCCTCGCCGGCTGCGGTGCGTCGAATACGAAGCCCCCTGCATCGACCGAGCCCGCCGCCCAGACGGCGGCGGTGGATTTGCACAACACGGTCTGCCCCGTCAGCAACGACCCCGTGGAAACCTCAAAGCTCACGCAGACCTATGACGGGAAGGTGTACCACCTCTGCTGCGCCGACTGCTCCAAACCCTTCAAGAACGACCCCGGGAAGTACGCCAAAGCCGTCGA
>JAQGHH010000291.1 GCA_028288945.1 Phycisphaerales bacterium | reverse complement strand
AGACCCTCTTCATCCGCGGCGACGAAGCCGAAGCCGCGTGGGCGGTGATCGACCCCATCGAGCAAGGCTGGGCCCAGAGCGGCCGCCCCCCCGAGCCTTATGCCCCCGGCACCTGGGGCCCGAAGCGTGCCGCGGACTTGATTGAGAAGGACGGCCGCCGCTGGCTGCATCTCAATGGCGAAGCCGATCCGATCGTGGCGTGCTCGTTGTAGGGCTGACGAACTTCCGTGGTGATTCGGCAAGCCCTATTCGTCGGACGAGTTTCGGACCCATGGCATGCCGCCTTGGTCGTGACGCTCGCCCTCCCTTGCGACTTATCGCCCTGAAATCACGGGAAAGCCGTGAGACTCCGTAAACGCTTCGCCCCTTGCGATATGCTGCTGCAGAAGCAGTCGGAATGCATCGATCTCGTCGGGTCCCGCGAACGCCCGAAGGGGTATCACCTGCATTCGCAAGTCTTTGGTGAACAGCAGGAAGTGCTCGGGCGACTCCAGATAACTGACGAAGTAGCACCAGAATAATTCAAATCGGCACAGCACAGAAGTTATCGAGACACCGTCGTCATTGGTTTCCAGCGTCTGCGGATGCCGAAGAATGCCGCCTTCAGCGCCGAGCTCCGGCTGGGCGCCGCGGTGGCCGATCATCGTGTAGATTCCAAAGCGCACGAACCACAGCCACGCCGTCCACGGGAGAAGGGTCACCAGCACGAGGACCTGCCGGGAAGGCGACCAATCCGCGAATTGCGAGGCGAATGCCGTAAAGAGCAGGATGGCCGTCGCCAGGAGCAGCGGGGCGGCAACGAACGCGATGTTGCGGAAATTCGCCGCCCAATAGCCGGGCCGGCCGGTGTAGTACGGGATGCGCTGCGGGCCCATTCTTCGCAGCAGCGATGACCAGAGGAACGCCGTGACAAGCAGTGGCGCGATGAGCGGGAGCATCACGGTGAGCCAGAAATTATGCGTGGCGGCGAGGTCCTTTGGCCGTGGGCCGGCGCTCTCCATCGCCAAGAACACGAGGACTGCCACGAGCGCAAAACAGATCAGATCGTAAACGCGTAACCGTCTTGGTTTGGAACGCGCTTTCGTCGAGCCGTCGGAGAAGAAGTTCTCCACCGCATCGGCGGCGAGTTGCATGTCCCGCGCGGTAAGTTGGTACTCGATTCTCATTGACGGATTCATTTCGTCTGGCGTCGTGCCGCGTGGATTTTGTCACGCAATACGGTCATCGCCTAGAACGCTCGTTTCCATGGGCTTTGGCGGAAGAACCTGGAACGCCCGATCGTGCGAGTGGACATGGTCTGTCAGCAGCTGGCGGAACTGGTCACATAACATCGGCACGGGGAATGACCGTTTGGGCACCACATGAAAACGCAGGAAGTCCGTTTCCTTTGCATCGGAGGTGTAGAGTAGGAACAGGTTCGCCGTCTCATCGAAGCCGTGGAAAGCCTCCCACCGATATTCCGTTCTCATCATCGGCTCGGCCCAAATCACCCCGGAGTCATCGGCCACCATGGTTTGAGACTTCTCCATATAAATACCAGACATCTTGATCGATCGCGCCCGCAGCGCCCTGAAGACGACCAACCAGACGCCGAAGAAAATCAGCGCCCAGGGCACGAGCGGCAGGATCGCATCACTGATCGTCGAATTTGATGACGGCGGAGGTGGAGGCGGAGCGACTGTACTCTTCGACCGGCTGCCATTTAGGAAGGAGAACAACACGATTGCAAGCACGACGAAGACAATCCATCCGACAAGACCGAGTCTGAATTTCCATCCGCGTTTTCGCAATCGCACCCTGACAGCCTTCATTGCTTCGGGCATGTCAGTTGGTGCGTATTGAAATTCGATGTGAATGGGTTCCATCAAAGCCATACTACCTGCGAAGGAAATACTCCATCAACTCATGCCCTTTCTCCAAATGCAACCCGCTCCCCGCGGCGTTGCGCTCGGAATAGGGCAGGGGCTTCGGACTTTTCACGCCCGTCCCGGCCATCGCGAAAAGCGTGGGCGCGTAGCCGTGCTTTCGGGTGGCGATGTTGGTGGGATGGTCGGGGAGGACGAGGATTCTCCACTCGGGATAGGTCCGCAGCTTCTGGAGCACGGGGCCGACGACGTGCTTGTCGATGTGCTCGATCGCATCCACCTTCGTCTTCCAATCCGCCTGGTGCGAGGCCTCGTCCGGGGATTCGACGTGGGAGAAAACCAAATCGTACTTGTCGAGCATGTCGGCGGTGTCCTTGCCCTGGCCTGCGTAATTCGTGTCGTGGAAGCTGGTCATCCCTTCGACCTCATGCACGTCCCAACCCAGCAGCACGGCTAAGCCGCGGAGAAGGTCTACGCCGGTGATCATGCAGCCGCTCTTTACGCCGAAGCGCTCGAAGAACGTGGGCATCGCGGGCGCATGGCCCTGGCCCCAGAGCCAGGTTTGCGTTGCCTGGTTTATGCCTTTGGCCTTGCGGGCGTGGTTGATGGGGTGGTTCGCGAGAACCTCCTTCGAGCGGTCCATGATGTCGTTGAGGATTTCGCTGCCCTTGCCCTTGGGGATCCAGTTGGCCGCGGGCTCTTCGGGAATTTCGTGCGGCGGTTTCGTGCTCACTTCGAAATTTTGCAGTCCGCGGTACACCAGCAGATTGCGATAGCTCACGCCGGGATGGAACTCGAAGCCGGGAAGCGTCATGGCTTTGGCCAGATCGGCAATGAGCTGTCGGGCGTCCGCGTTGGAGATGCCGCCGGCGGAGTGGTCTTTCATGATCCCGTTTACGACCGTCACCAGATTGCAGCGGAAGACCCAGTCGGTGGGGGAGAGGGGGATCTTCTGGGCCGCGGCTTCCAGCGGCGCACGGCCGGTGTGATAGACGGCGGGGTCGTAGCCGAGCAGGCACATGGTGGCGACGTCGCTGCCGCTCTCGAAGCCTTGGGGCACGGTGCGGGCCGTGCCCTGGCGACCTTCGTGGGCGATGGCGTCCATGTTCGGCGTGTGTGCGGCTTCGATGGGCGTTTTTCCGCCCAGTTCCTTCAGCGGCTCGTCCGCGGCTCCGTCGGGGATGATGATGGCGTATTTCATGGTGATTGCGGGGAGTATGACACTCGTGCGGGGCAGATCAAGTTTGCGCCCGCACCCATTTCCGGGATTATCGTTGTGGGAGGATTGTTCGCGGGGTAGACTGTCGATTGGCGAAAGTGCCCGCTCATCTCTTGGTCGTCGCATCGAAGATTCGAACTACGGAGAAATCCGCCATGTCAAATTCCGCCGGCCGCTGTGTCTCCGGTCGTTGCTGTGGCCTCGGGCGTCGGCGCGGCGCGTTCACGCTCGTCGAACTTCTTGTTGTCATTGGCATCATCGCGCTGCTCCTATCGATCCTCATGCCGTCCCTTTCGCGGGCGCGGGAGCAGGCCAAGCAGGTGCAGTGCATGAGCAACATGCGGCAGATCGCGATGGCGTTTAAGATGTACATCGACGCAAACAAAGGCAAATACCCCCGCCCCGCGGTGAACGTATTGCCCGAAGACTGGATCTACTGGTCGCCGGGACGGAATCTTGACGACGGAAGAATCGTCCCGTACCTGAATGGCAAACACTTTCAGCCCGAGGCGTACCGGTGTCCGTCTGACGACGTGGCGACGCACTGGAACGACTACCGATACAGCTATTCGGTGAATGAACTGATCTGTCATTATCAGCCGCAGGGCGAAACGCTGAACGCCGACATGATCCGTGATCCGTCCGACAAAATCCTGATTATTGACGAAAGCGTGGACACAGTCGACGACGGGTGCTGGGCATGGCAATCGAGCTTCGGGGGGGGCAGAAACATTATTTCCAACCGGCACGACAAGAGCAAAGAGGCCGTGACGACCGTTGACGGCGGCCGTGGCAATGCGGCGTTCGTCGACTGCCACGCCGCGTACGTGCAGCGGATCGACGCGTACAATCCCCGCTATTACGACCCGCTCGTCCGGCAGTAGTCATTTCCCGATGCAGAACGTCGAGAAGATCCGTCCGAGCAAATCGTCGGGCGAAATGCGCCCGGAGATGCTGCCCAGGGCGTCGAGCGCCTCGCGCAATTCCAATGCGAGCAATTCCGGCCCGGCGCCCGCCTGCTGTGCCGCGCGCGAGAGGGATTCGCGGGCTTCATCGATCGCACGCACATGACGCGCGTTGAGCGCCATCGCCGATCTGGCGGAGGTGTCGCCAAAGCAGAGGCGGTCGAGGGCTTCGCGCAGGGCGGGGATGCCCGAGCCGGTGTGGGCGCTGATGGCGATGGGGCGGGCAGGCTGAAAGCCTGCACCACAAATTGACTCAACACTGTTTGTGTGTAGTTCGATCTTCGATGCCACGGTCAAAGCCGGCGCGCGCGGCAAACTGATTGGCGGCCGTTCGTCCCGGGCTTCCACCATCAGCACAACATGATCCGCTTCTTCGACGCAGCGCAATGCGTGCTCGCGCATCCTTTGTTCAATTTGTCGGTGCGGGTCATCGCCGCCGCCGCTTGAATCCTCGGGTGTCTCTTCCAGGCCGGCGACGTCAATGAGTCGGATGAGCCCGCGAGCCAGTGGCACGTGTGCCCACAGCACGTCCCGCGTCGTGCCGGCGACGGGTGAAACCACCGCCCGCTCGTGCCCGGCCAGCGCGTTGAGCAGCGTGCTCTTGCCGGCATTGGGCCGGCCGACCAGCACCACCCGCGGCTCATGCGCCAGCCGCTCGAACCGCACGCTTTCCGCGAGCAATTGCGTGAGTGTTCCGTCGGCTTGTGCGATGCGCTCTGTCGCCTGCGCGGGCGACAGGAACGACACGTCTTCGTCAGAAAAATCGATGCCGACTTCCAGCAGTGCGAGCGTCTGCGCGACGAGGTCGGTGACGGGCGCAAGCCGCCGGGCCAGTTCCCCGGCCATCAGCCGCCGGGCGGCGGAAAGCTCCAGCTCGCTCCCGGCGGAGATTGTGGCGGCTACGCCTTCGGCCTGCGTTAGATCCAGACGCCCGTTGAAATATGCGCGGGCGGTGAATTCGCCCGGGCCCGCGGACCGCGCGCCGCTATCGAGCAGATTTTCCAGTAGCATCTTCGCGAGGAGGGGATTGCCGGGGATGTGGAATTCGACGAGGTCTTCGCCGGTGTAACTCCGCGGCGAACGGAAGCAGTAAACCCACCCCGGCACGCGCATCCCGCGGATCGAAAGCCCCCCGCGCGTTGCGCCTCCGGCCGCAGGCATTTCGCCCACCCAAAGCCGCCGAGCGTATTCCCACGCCTCCGGCCCACTCACGCGCACCACCATCCGCGCCGCAGTTCCGACAGCGCTGCTGATCGCGGCTATCGTGTCGCCGGAAATCATGGGGGTGATGGGTTCAAGAGTTCAAGGGTTTAATGGTCCGAAGTTCAAGGGGAATTGGAAACTCGCCTCACCAACCTTTGAAACTCTTGAACCCTCGAACTTTGAACCGTTGAACTACTTCTTCCTCTTCTCCTGCTCCTTGCGGATCTGCTCGGCCTTTGCCTGGGCCTGTTCCATGGCGGTCAGCATGCGGCCCCAGAGGCCGGTCGGCTTTTTGATTTCAGGTTCCTTGTCGCTCTTTCGTTTTGAGCCGCGGGTCGCCTTGGTCGGGACGAATACGCGGCCGGCTTTTTCCGCTTCCTCGCGCTGCTTGATGTGGTCACGGATGATCTTCCCTTCGAGGATGCCCAGGGTCATGCTCGTCAGGTAGTAGAGGTTCAGCCCGCTGGGCAGGGCGTAGAAGAAGAGCGGGAAGATCACCGACATCCGCCGGGTCATCTTCTGCGTGCTCTCCTGCTCGGGCGTGGCGGCGGGGGGCATCGGGGTGAAATACTTCTGGTTGATGTACGTCGCCACCGCCATCAGCATCGGCAGAAGGTTGATCGAATACAGGTGCCAGCTCGTGAACGGGATCGGGATCGGATGCGAAAACGAGAACAGCGCATCGGGCTTGGCCAGGTCATGAATCCAGGTCAGCCCGTACAGGAACGGCTCCTGCCGAAGCTCGAACGTGCCTTGCAGCGCCTGCCATAGCGCGATCCAGATCGGCATTTGCAGGAACATCGGCAGGCAGCCCAGCAGCGGCCCCGCGCCCTGCTCCTTGTAGACTTTCATCATCTCGCGGTTGAGCACGTCCGGCTCGTCCGCGTACTTCTTCTTGAGCCGCTCGATCTCCGGGCCCATCTTCCCCATCTGCATCATCCGCGTCTGCGACCGCTTGGTGATCGGGTGCAGCGCCGCACGGACCAGCAGCACCAGGCAGAT
>JAQGHH010000274.1 GCA_028288945.1 Phycisphaerales bacterium | reverse complement strand
AGGCTGATTACGTCGGTTACGCGAGCAACCCGTACGATGCGCTGATCGATGAATTCGAGCCGGGTGAAACCGCCGAGGGCGTGCGGCAGACGTTTGCGTCGCTGCGCGGGCCGCTGGTCGAACTGGTGGGCAAGATCATCGACTCGGGCCGCAAAGCGCCGGTGGAAATCCTGGAGCGCCACTATCCCGCCGGGGCGCAGGAGAAGCTGGCGCGCGAGGCGGCGGCGGCGATCGGGTTTGACTTTCAGGGCGGGCGGCTCGACGTCAGCCTTCATCCGTTCTGCACCGACATCGGCCCGGGCGACACGCGGATGACCACGCGCTACGACGAGCGATACTTCGGCGACGCGTTTTTCGGCGTGCTTCATGAAAGCGGGCACGGACTTTATTCGCAGGGGCTGGAGCGGGCGCATTTCGGCACGCCGCTGGGGCAGGCGGTGTCACTGGGGATTCATGAGTCGCAGTCGCGGATGTGGGAAAACCTCGTCGGCCGGGGTAGGCCGTTTTGGAATTACTTTTTGCCCAAGGCCCGGGCGGCGTTCCCCGAGGCGCTGCGCGATGTGAGCGATGACGACTGGTACTTCGCGATCAACGACGTACGCCCGTCGCTCATCCGCACCGAGGCGGACGAGGCGACCTACAACCTTCACGTGCTGCTGAGGTTCGAGTTGGAAGAAGCGATGCTCAAGGGCGACCTCAGTGCGGCGGATTTGCCCGGCGCATGGAACGAGAAAATGCGCCAGTACCTTGGCCTCACCCCGCCGGATGACGCCCGCGGCTGCCTCCAGGACATCCACTGGTCCGGCGGCGCGATCGGCTACTTCCCCACCTACACGCTGGGCAACCTCTACGCCGCCCAGTTCTTCGAACAGGCCCGTAAGGACCTGGGCGACCTCGACGCCCAATTCGCCCGCGGCGAATTCGCCCCCTTGCTCGAATGGCTCCGCAAGAACATCCACCGCCACGGAAAGCGCTATCGCCCGCGCGAGCTGGTGAAACGGATCACTGGGGCGGATTTGAGCGCGCAGCCGTTGCTGAGACCTTTGAGGAAGAAGGCGGAGTTGTATGGGGTGTGAATAAATTTGAGGCATAGCGCCGCCGGCAGACACGAGCGCCGCCAGCATTTTATTGTCGGGAGTCGGGTCCAGAGGTAAAATCCCAATATGAGCACTCTGGTTGAAATTGAGCGTGCCGCCAGCCGGCTGACGCCCGGCGAAAAGCAGCAGTTGTTGCTGTCGGTGGCGAAAAGCCTGGGCGCCGAGGGACTGCTTCTGCCGGAGCCTCGTCAGTTTTCTCCCGCCGAAATGCAGGCTTGGCTGGACGAGGATGAGACAAGTGAATTGTGACGAACGAGTGTTTGTCACGCTTCATTCCTCATTTATCACAAGTTTCTCACATCCCCGGCGGCTTTCTTCAGCACATCCAGATCCGCGCGCATTTCCTGGAGGTGGCGCTCCAGGACCTGGCGGGTTTCGGGCTGGCCTTCGACGACTCGCATCGCGTTTTCGTAGCGCTGAATCATCAGGGCCATGGCGTCCACCAGCTTGGGGAGCAGAAACTTGAGTGAGAGGTAGGAGAGGTACTGGTCCTCGGCCCGTACTGTGGAAGGCTCCGCGGGCTCGCCGCCCAGATTGTGGATCAGCGCGGCGAGCTCCGCGGCATGGCGGTCGTTGCGCTCGACCATCTCCTGCAAGGGCCTCCTGATCTCCGCCCCGGCGCGTCCGAGGTAGGGTGAGCCTTCGCCGACGAAACGGAAGATGCTGCCGGCCTCGGCCTCGACGAGGCTGTTGAGTGCGTCGATGACGGCGACCGAAGGGCTTTGCATGGCCGCGGAATCTACCACAATCCGTGGCGCGGGGGAGACGGGCATCTTTTGCAGGCCTGCCGATCTCGCTTCAACCTGATAGCTTGGGAATTTTGGAGCGGAAGAATGAACGCAGAGGCGCAGAGACGCAGAGGTGGGAGGGAAGAGAGGAGAAATATTGGCGTTGGGCGCACATC
This sequence comes from Phycisphaerales bacterium, assembly GCA_028288945.1. Classification (GTDB taxonomy): domain Bacteria; phylum Planctomycetota; class Phycisphaerae; order Tepidisphaerales; family Tepidisphaeraceae; genus RYN-428. The sequence goes on along the minus strand of JAQGHH010000274.1, from coordinate 1,247 downwards.
GCAGGACGAGCCTGCATTCAAATAATTGATCCGCTCTGCGTTCTTCCTCGGCGTCTCTGCGTCTCGGCGTTCATTCTTCCGCGAAATGAGGGAAAGACGCGAGGAGCAGCCCGACGTGGTATTGCGAATTCAGCGGGCGGTTGAAACGGGCGCGAGCGGCGAGGAATCGGCGGGATGGCCCGGGGCCGATGCGGAAGCGGCGGTCGGGGTTCCTTCTAGCCGGCCGAGCTTTGCGGCGCTGCGGAGAAGCGGGCCGGAGCCGATGAGCATGGCCACCAGCATCGCGGCACACGCGACGCTCAGCGCCGCGCCGATGGGCGGCGGAGTGAAGGCGGGCTCGTCGCTGTCGGCCATATACATCAGGCGGATCACGCGGGCGTAATAGTAGAGGCTCAGAACGGTGTTCACGCCGATGACGGCGACCAGCAGCCACCACCAGCCGCCGTTGCTGCCGAGGAGGGCCATCACGTTGAATTTGGCGGTGAAGCCGGCGACGGGGGGCAGGCCGATCAGGCTCACCAGGCAGACCGCCATGCACGCCGCGAGCAGGGGCGACCGCCGGCCCAGGCCGGCGTACGTGCCCAAGTCTTCACTCCCGGTCTTGCGGTAGACGAGCCCCGCCACGGTGAACGCGCCGAGGTTCATGAAGAGATACACGGCCAGATAAACCAGCAGCGCCGGCCCGGCCTGCGACGCGGGATCGACGCCCGGCTTGTTGCGCACGAGCAGCGACAGTGCACAGAGCATGTAGCCGGCGTGCGCGATCGAGCTGTAGGCCAGCAGCCGCTTGATGTTGTTTTGCGCGAACGCGGCGAGGTTCCCGACCGTGGCGGTCATCGCGCCAAGCGTCCCGATGATGGCCGCGATGCCTAGCAGCCCCGGCGTCGGGGCGAACCCTTGCGCCGCGCCGATGGCGACCAGCAATCGCAGCAGCAGGACGAGGCCCGCGCCTTTCGACGCGACGGAGAGGAACGCGCTGACGTCGATTCCCGCGCCTTCGAAGACGTCGGGGCACCAGAAGTGGAATGGGACGGCGGAGATCTTGAACCCCAGCCCGACAATCAACCCGAAGACCGCGACGGCCAGGATCGCGCCCCCGCCGGTGGATTGGGCGACGGCTTCCGCCAGGCCGGCGACGTGTTTGCCATCGATCTCGGCGCTGTAGAGTCGCAAAGTGCCGTAAAGGCCGTAGAGGAACGACATCCCGTAGACCATGATCGAGCTGGAGGCTGCGCCGAAGAGGACGT
>JAQGHH010000270.1 GCA_028288945.1 Phycisphaerales bacterium | reverse complement strand
GTGGCAAGAGCAATGCCAACTGGAGCATATCGACGAACAACGCGATGCGGATTGTGCAAAGGAGGCGGATCAGCCCCGGCGGCCGAGGTGATTCCATTGGCGCTCAAGGTCGGTGATTTCGCCGGTGCGTTCGATCTGCTTGTTGAGCTTCCAGTAGCCGTAGATTTCGTTTTTGATGATCGGGTCGTTGACCACGTCATCAATCGACCGCCCGCGGAACGCCAGCACGCGCTGCAGCGGCCGTCGGGTAAGAACGTGCTCGATGGACGGGCCCGACGAGCGAACGCCCGAGACGCGATGAAGACCGAGGCCGATAAGGTTGCGCATGGCTTGGGATTATAGGGGAGGAGCCGGCATACGGCAGAGGGGAGAAGACGAATGCAAAGTGCAAAATTCAAAATGCAAAAGTCAAAATGAGGAGCGGGCGGAGGACGCTGATTCGCTGAAATTCATTTTGACTTTTGCATTTTGAATTTTGCACTTTGCATTCGATTTCCCCGGCATTCTCTGCCTACTGCCTACTTTTCGGCCCCAAAATCGCCCCGCACCGGCGCAGGTACTTCATCTGCGTGCGGGTATAGCGCGCGCCCCGCAGATCGACCAGGTAAAAATCCACGCCGGCGATATTCGCACCGCGCAGGTCGGCGTTGCGGAGGTTGGCCTTTCGGATCTCCTCGGGCGGTTTGAAATCGCGGTCGTGGAAATCGTCCGTGTAAAACCCCGTGCGGCTCCCTTCACACGGGACCACGCTCCCCACCAGCCCGCTTCGGGTTGACCCTGCATGGAATGCCGCGCCGGCAAAGTCCGCCCCGCGCAAGTCCGCCCCCTCCCATTCCACATCCGCCAGGCCGGCCTCCTTCAGCCACGCGTCGCGGAAATCCGCGCGGGGCATGTGCGAGCCCGTGAGCAGCGCGCTGCTCAAGTTCGCCCCGCGGAAATTCGTGGCCGGGAGCCTGCGGTACTCCAGGTCGCAATGAGAAAGATGCGCGTTGGCGAATTTCGCCGCGGTGAAGTTCGCGGACTTGAACGACAACCCGGCGAGCCGGGCTCCCGTGAAATCGGCGTTGGAAAAATTAGCGCCTTCGATACAAGCGCCTTCGAGATTCGCGCCGCAGAGACTCGCTTTGGCGAAGTTTGCCGCGGTCAGGTTGGCGAGGTCGAAAACTGCCCTCGCCAGGTCGGCGGCGCGAAGGTCGGCACGGGTCAGGTTCGCGCCCGTGAAGTCGGATCCCAGCGCAGAGATCGCGGTCAAATTCGCACCGGTGAAGTTCGTTTCGATGCACGTCGCATTTCGGATCAGGGCACATTTCAAGCACGCCCTGCTCATATTGGCATCGTGGAGCACGGCCGAATCGAGTACGGCTTCGGTGAGATCGGCGCCTTGCAACTGCGCACCGCTGAGACGGCAGGAGAGCAGGTTCACTCCCGCCCAAGCCGCGTCGGCCAGCAATGCGTTGGCCAGATGCGGCACGCAGCCGCGCGGCGGCTTCCATCGCGTCCGTGTCGCGTTGAGGATCCCCGCCGCGTTCGCGTGCGTTCGTTTGTCCGCCGATTGCAACACGGACTCGAGCGCCGTGCGGGCGGGCGAACTGAATTTGATGAGGCTGGCGACCTGCCGCACGACTTCGTCGGGGAGTCGACGGGCGAGAATAGCGCCGGCCTTTCCGTTGCACAGGGCCGCGGCGACGCATTCGGACGCCAGGGGCACGCGTACGGCGTGGTGGCGGATCAACCGCCGCATGCGGGCGTCCAGGTGGGTCGCGAATTGGGCGGTGACGCCTATTCCGTCGGGGCTCTGGAGCCCTTCGAGGCAGAACATCGCCGCCATCTCGCGCGTGGCCAGGTCCGGCGCTTCCAGGCCGACGTACCACCGCAGCGCCGCCGAGACGTCGGCAACATTTTCATCGGCCGCGAGGACGTCGAGAACGATCCGCCACAATTCGGGCGACCCGTTAAGGGCCGTGGACTCGGGGTCGGCGGCGGCGCGCTGCATGACCGCCGCCACGCGGCCGCGGTGGGTCCCGGCGAGGTATTCAATGCAATCGTCCGCCGTCCACGGGGCCATCTCCAGATTCGCCAGCGCCGGGAACCGGCTGCGGCCGGCGGTCGTGAAAAGCACCAATTCGCCGCGCGGCGCGGAAAGTATCTCGTCGACGTTGCGGTCGATGAGATGCAGCCGCGGTTCACCATGAAAAACTTCGGCGAGGTGCTCGACTGCGGCGGATTTTCCGGAGCCGGCCGGCCCGAATAGATTCACCACCCCGCCCCCCGCGGCAAGGATTCCCTTGACGTGCCGCTCGAGCGGCAGCGCCGCGCCGCCAGCGTGCGTCCGGACGCGCGGCACCACCGGCGCGCGCCCCGGAACGGGTGTGCCCGCGCCCGCCGGATCGGAAAACGTGGGGAACATCGCCAGTATTATAGTTCACGTCGCGGCAGCAATGCATAAGACTTTTTGCGCGGGAAACCAAAATTTCCGCCGGCACATGCCGCGGATCATGTCGTGTGATTTCGCGGCGGCGGACGTTAAACTCTGCCCTGCGCGCCGGCTTGCCGCGGGCGGCAAATGTTTCATCGGGCGGTCTGCGTTAATTTCGTCGTGACACGGCCGTCCCGCCTGTGCGAGGAGCGCGAGCTTTGAGAAGAATCGATGGACCACAGAGCTCATTCCGCGATGATTTTGACGATTCCCGCACGGGCGGGACGCCCGTGTCACGGATATGCCCCCGGAAGCTGGCACGAAAAACGCAAGCCGTTGCGGGTTCCGATCCATCATTGCAAATCGCACGCACCTTCCCCGCTCTGTTGCTCTTACTGTTAATCGTCGGCTGCGCGCCCGCCGAGCGGCTGCCGACATATCCGTGGACCGACGCGCGCAGCGCATTGCACAGGCTCGCCGAGCGCTCTCGCGCGGTGCATACCGCGTCCGCGGAATGCGCCATCACGCTCACTCGACCGGATGGAGAGAGCGTGCGGCTCGATGGCGCGCTGGTGATGAAACCGCCGGGATCGGTGCGGTTGCGGGCGTGGAAGTTTAATCAGGCGGTTTTTGATCTGACCCTCACGCCCGACGGCATATGGGTGTTGACGCCCGACGACCCGGAGCGTCGCGAAAAAGTCCTTCCCGCCAGCATCAACGCCGGGAAGATGGCGCGGGCGTGGGCGCTTTTCGCCGGGGATTTTTTTGCGAGCGATGATCTGGTCGTCCGCGATACGGGCGGCCCGCGCTTTCAGGTGGAGCGCAACATCGAAGGCCAGCGCGTCGTCTGTGAAGTGGAACGGGCGACGTTGACGCCGCGGCGGTATACGGTGTTGGACCAGGCGGGCGCGGCGCGTTTCACGCTGACCGCCGAGCGCTACGAAGACATTCACGGCATTGTCTGGCCCGTGCGGCTGGACGCCCGTAGCGACAGCGGCAGAATCCAAATCGAGCTGCACGATGTAGAGCTCAACGGCGAATTGGCGCCAAACGCATTCGTCCTGCCGCGACGCGCCCAGCGGGTTCCGTGAAATGAACGGGAATGGAGCGATACGGGGGTCGTGTAGTGTGGCACGGGTTTCCAACCCGTGCATGCGGCGCGAAAATAGTAAATGCCTCGCTTTCCGGGCGTTTGGATTTTTGCGCCGCTTGCACGGGTTGGAAACCCGTGCCACGATAAGCCAGGAGACCGTCTGACCCTGATTTCTCGCATTTTAACCTGGCCGTTGCGGTATCCGCTGGCCGCCCTTGCGCTTGCCCTGGCGTGCGCGGTGTTGGCGGCGATCGGGGCGGGCCGGATTCATGCCGAGGGGTCTCTCTCGGCGATGTTCGCGCGCGACAACCCGTCCGCCGAGGCGCTCGTTCATGTGTTGAATGACTTCAACACGGCGGACGATCTTCTCGTGGTCGCGAGCATCCCTGCGACGAGCCCGCCCGCGCCCGGTGATCTGGACCGGCTGCTGGCTTTCGGCAGCCGGCTTGAAGAACAGGCTCCCCGCGCAGCGGAAACCAGGGATCTTGTCGAAGGCGTTTTCTTCCGGCCCGACGCGCAGAGCAGGGCTTTCTTTGAAAAAGTGCTCGTTCCCGCAGCGCTGTATTACCTGGATGACGCGGACTTCGCCGCGGCGAACGCGCGGCTGAGCAGGCCACGGATGCAGGAGCAGATTGCCCAGGACGAAGCGATGATGGCCACGCCAGGGGCGGCGGGCGCGATGGCCAAGGAGTTCATGAAAGACCCGCTGCGCCTGCGCGAATTTGTCGGCGGACTGACCGGCAAACTCGAAGCCTTGCGGCCATTCAAAGGGCGCGAGGGGACCGATGCGTTCGTCTCGCCCGACGGCCGCAACCTGCTCATACGGGTCCGCGGAAGAAAGCCGCCGGGCGATTTGGAGTTTTGCGCCGCGCTGACCCGAGGCGTCTCACAAGTGGCGCAGCGCGTCAACGCGGACGGCCTCGAGCTGCGCTACGCGGGGTCTTACGCGATCGCGGCCGAGAGCGCCCGCGCGATCCGCTCGGACATGATCGGCAGCGTGATCGGCTCGGTGATCAGCCTTCAGGTGCTTTTTCTGCTGGCCTATCGGAGCCCGTTTAAATTGTTCGCACTGGCGTTCGGGCCGATCGCGCTGGGGGTGTTGTTGGGGTTCGGCGGATATTCGATCTGGACGACGGGCCTGACGCCGATCTCCGCGGTGCTTGGCGGAATTCTCGCGGGGATGGCGATCGACTATTCGATCCAGTACCTCTCGTTTTACGAGAGCCGGCGCGGCGCGGGGGAGACGCGGGGGGAAGCGGCCGTGGCGTGCGCGCGGGGCATAACCCCCGCCGCGTTCGCGGCGTGGGCGTCTTCGATCCTGGGATTCCTCGCGGTCGGCGCGTCGAGCGTAAAGGCCCTGCGTGATTTTTCGGTGCTCGGGAGTCTTGGACTGGCCGGCGCATTTTTGGCGGTGGTGATGCTGCTGCCGGTGCTGCTGCGGTGGACCGATCGCCGGGCGGGGATGAGCGTTCGCTCGCGGTTTCGATTCGGGATGGAGCCGTTGCTCGAGCGGATCGGGCGTCATCGGCGCTTGTCGTTGTTGCTTTCGGTCGGACTGCTCGCGGCGGGGGTTGGGGTGCTGGTATTCGCACCGGGGGAAATCCTGCAGCTGGAATCCGACCTCAACGTCA
>JAQGHH010000264.1 GCA_028288945.1 Phycisphaerales bacterium | reverse complement strand
CCATCATGTTCGCAGCAGTGATGGCTGTCGGCTGCGCAAGTCGGGAAACGGTTCGAGTCGTGAACGGTTCGGGCCAGCCGATCGTCGGGGCGAACGTGGAAGCGGTGTCGCCGTCGATGAACGCCGGGCCGAATGTGACTGACGCCAACGGCGAGGCACCGCTGCCGTCAAATGTTCAGGGCGCCAAATGGGTCGCCGTTTCCAAGCCGGGGTTTGAACGGACGCAGGTCGACGTTCCGAAGCAGTGGCCGTTGCGCGTCGTGTTGCGGCCCGTTATACTACCATGATGGCCCGGCGAATCAGCCTTTACCTCTCGCTGCTTTCCGCGGCACTGTTCATCGCCACGCTCACATTCTGGTACCGCAGCCGCCATCACGTGGACATCGCGACCATCTACACGCCCGCCGGGAATTACCAGGGCATCGCCGCCCAGCATGGCGGTGTGCTGCTGCTCTTCAGCAACATCCCCGGCGGCAAAGAGTCCGCGTGGCAGGTCCACGGCGCGTCCGCCGACCCGGAAGACCAGCAGCTCATCGACTTCCGCGACTTCCTCTTCGCCCCGCCGGCCAGGAAATATTCCGTGCTCGACTTCCGCCTCGCCAACGGCACGGTCCCGTTCATGGCCCAGTTGAACGCCCGCTACATGGCGGTGGCACTGCCGTACTGGTTCCTCACGATCGTCTTCGGCGTCCCGCCGCTGGTCCCCTTGAAGGCCGCGTGGCGCCGCCTGCGCCGCCGCCGGGGCGGCCTGTGCGTCGCCTGCGGGTACGACATCCGTGCGTCCTCGGGCCGCTGCCCGGAATGCGGGGCGGCGATTCCGGAGCGGGCGACGCCGTCGCGGGCAATCAGCGCCGGCGGCCGAGAGGGTGAGACATGAAATATTGCGGGATATTCGTGCTGGTTATGCTTTTTGGCGTCGTCGGGAGGGCCCCCGGGCCGACGACCGCGCCTGCCCCGGCGACGGCGCCCGCGCCCGTCACGGCGAACATTGAGGAGTTGCTCGACCACCGGTTTTCTGAAGTCAGCTTCGACGGCACGCCGCTGGATAAGGCACTCGACATTCTTCGCGAGCCGCTCAAGGTCAACATTGTCGTGAACTGGGGGGCGCTGCATAAGGCGGGCGTCGAGCCGTCCACGCCCCTCAAATTGCACCTGTGGGGCGTCACGCTGCGGCAGGCTCTGACGGTCATGACGACTCTTGTCGGCGACGGGGGGCCCGGGGTGGGGTATCGAGTCGGCGAGAACGTCATAACGATCACGAGTGAGGGGTTCGGCAGCCCCGCCACAAATCAGGTGAAGGTCTACGACGTCCGCGACTTGCTCGACGCCGCCCTCGCCCGGCGATTGGCCGCGCCGCCTGCGTCTAATCCGAATCCACCGGGCCCTTCACGCCAGCCCGATGACGCAGAGGAACTGCGCAGTCTGATCATCGCGACGGTTGACCCGAACTTATGGTTTCGCGACCGCGCCACGGTGCGAATCTGGGCGGGGAGGCTCATGGTCAGGAGTTCGCCGATCGTGCAGGCACACGTCGCCGAGTTTTTGGAGAAGCTTCGCAAGGCCCGGTGAACATGTACGTAAAAATCACCCTCACTTTACTGGTGGTGTTGACGGCCGGCCTCCTGGCCAAAGTTTGGCGACCGGCGGTCATCGTGGAGGCCCCGATTCCCGCGCCACCGGGCCAGGCCGACGCGGCGCTCGACCGCGGAATGGGCGCTATTTCCCTGGGGGACACGACAGTCGAAGAGACGGTGAAGGAACTGGAAAAAGCGGCAAACGTCAAAATCGACGTTAATTGGGATGCGCTGAAAATCGTCGGAATCAGCCGGGCCGACCACGTTACCATCTCGATGGACGGCGGCGAGTTCCGTGACAGGATCGAAGCGGCACTCACATACGGCCACACCGGAATTCAGCTTGTCTGCGAGGAGGCGGGGGACACAGTAACCGTGACCACCATAGGTAGTTTCGCCAAGGGCCTGACCGTACGCGCCTACGACGTGCGCGACCTCCTTACCGACCAGTATTGGGCGGTCAAGGTCGCCCCGCCCGATGTCAACGACATCCACGAGCGCCGCACCGAGGAGCTGGCTTCAATCGTCGAAGATTGCGTCGGATCGGGTAGTTGGGACTACGATTCCAGAAAGGGCGCCAAGACAGGCAATGGGGCCGTGCTGCGTCATTGGGCCGGCCGGCTGATCGTCACGCAATCCGCCCGCAACCATCGCAAAATCGAGCGGGTGCTGGCGACACTGCGGCAGATGCAGTGACGAGGGAAGGGCGCATGGGCCTGGTCAGACATAGCCGCTATTGCCGCACGATGTTCTGCCTGCTGGCGGTCATGTGGGTGCTCGTCGCATACCGCTTCGCAAATCCGCCGTCACATCGCGCGCCCAGTCTCATTTCGGGCATCGATCCCGTGCCGGTGGTCGACGAAGAGCAGCGGGCGGGGCTCGACCGGCCGATCCCGTTGTTGTTTTTACGCGACACGGGCCTGGGCGACGCCCTGGACCTGCTTGGGCGCGAGACACACGCGACGATCCTTGTCCGCTGGTCGAAGCTCGGCGAATTGCAACTGACGCCGCAAACGCCGGTCTCGCTATCCCTGCATGACGTGACCCTCGCCACGGCGCTGCGGGTGATCCTCCGACAGGCCAGCCCCGAACTCACTTACGGCGTTACCCCCGGCGCTGTCGTCGTCGTCACCAGCGGCTGGGATGCCCCGAAAACGCTTGCGATCCACGACTTGCGGGCGATCCACCCAGCCCCCGCCATGGACCTGTCCGGCAGCGGCCTTAAGCCGCTCCCCATAAACCAGGAGGAATTCGTATATGTGCTTTCCAATTTTCTGGCAACCACGGATTCCTCCCCAAACCCCAGCCCTTCCGCACGTGTTGCTCCTTGGGGCGGCAGTCTAATCGCGGTGGAAACGCCCGAAAACCACCGCCGCCTGCGGGTCATTCTCGAGGGATTGAGGGACACCATCTCGCGGCCCGGTCTAGGGAAACCGCCTTCAGCCCGGTCCCGGCTCCTCGCGTTGCTCGAGCAGCCGATGGGCGAAGTCAGGTTCGATGGCGTGACGCTGGAGGAGGCGATCGACGGACTGCGAAAGCAATCCCACGCGAACATTGTTGTGGATTGGCCCGCCCTTGAAAGTGTGGGAGTGGAGCGGTTGGCGAAGGTGCGCATGCGCCTTTGGAACGTGCCGCTACGGTTGGCGCTTTCCACGCTTTTTACCAACCAACGCGGCAAAGATCCGGGTCTGGATTTCGATGTGGAAGAGAACGTCATCACCGTTACGCAGTTCAGCAGTTTGCTCGGGGACGTGAGAGTCTATGACGTGCGCGATCTGGTTGCCGCGAGCGTCGCGCGGCGCAGCGCGACCCTGGCCGCCATCGCCAAGGCCCTGCCGTCCGCGCCGACGAACCTCAATCCACTTTCCCAGGAGCAAATAGAGACAGAAGAAAACGGCTATTTTGCACGACTGGTCCTGGATATGGTCGATCACATCGAATTGCACAACGACCGTTCCGACCTTATCAGCGCGTGGTACGGCCGTCTGCTGATCCGGGCGTCCCCGACGGTTCACAAGGACATTGAGGAGTTTTTGCGCCGCCTGCGCGAAAGCGTCCGAGACGCCGACGGCGTTGGGGCGGGTGAACCCGCGATCGGCCCGGGGAACCGGCCTTCCGCGGACGGCAAGCCGCAATGATTGCCCGCGGGGTCGCGGTCGGGTTGCTGCGGCAGGTGGAGTAATCGCGAGGAGCCGCCATGTATGTCAAGGTCGTGCTGACGCTTTTGCTGGTCGTGTCGGCGTTCATCGCCGTTCGGCTGGCGATCCCGCCGCGGGCGGCGCCGGTCGCGGTGCCCGCGCCGGGTGCGGCCGAGGCGGCGCTCGACGCCGACATCGACTCGCTCGAATTCAATGCCACGCCCGCGGAAGAGGCGGTGAAAGTAATCGAGCAGAAGACCGGCATACACGTCGTCGTCGATTGGGACGGACTCGCAAATAGGTATGCCGTTTCGCGGCAAGCTCCGGTGATCGCCTCATTGCGCAAAGTAAAGGTCGCGGATGCGCTGCACGTCATTTTGCTGCCGCACGACCTTGACGCGCCGCTGGCCAGCGTTTCAGTGGGGGACACCATTACAATTTCCGCCGCGGAAGATGTGCCCGGATATCAGGTTTCCGTGCGCGTTTACGACGTGCGCGATCTGCTGGCGGATGACTACTGGGGGATGAAATCGCCGGAATCCGAGGCGGCCGCCATACAAGACGACCGCCTGAGGGCGCTCGTACCGTTGGTGAACACTTACGTCCGCGGGGACCGGCAGGACGTCCGAACCGGGAATGGGCCGGTTCAGGATTTCCCTGTCACCGCTTTCGCCGGGAAGTTGATCGTCAAACAAACGACCGGCGGGCATCGAAGGGTCGAACAGCTCCTCGCGTGGTTGCGGCGGATGCACTGATCCGCCATGACCGACCGTTGCCAGGCTAAAACATGTACGTCCGAATCCTGATCCGAGCGATCGTCATGCTGTGGGTGATCATCGCCTACGAAGCGATCCACCGCCCGGCGGCGCGCGGACCGTCAATCCTTCAGCCGCGGCGGCGGGCGGTGGTGCAACCCCCGGACGCGGCCGCCGGCCTGGACCGCCTTCTGCCAGTCGTCTCATTCGAGCACATCGGGCTCAAGGACGCGCTGGACAGGCTGCAACGTTTGAGCCGCTCCAACATCCTGGTCCAATGGCCGGGACTGAGGCAGGAGGGGATTGCCCCGGTTACGCCGGTGGACATTCATTTACACGATGTAACGCTCCGAACAGCGCTCAATGCCGTTCTAGTCGACGCCGGCCCTTCATTGCGATTCGAAACGGAGGACGGCGGGCTGATCGTCGTAACGACACGAACTCTTGGCGCACCCCGTTGCCTGGACGCGTACGATCTTCGGCACATCGCAGCGGCCCCGCCACCCAAGCCGTTGGCCCCCCAACAGAACGTAATCAGCACCATGGACGTTCCTGATTTTGGATGGCCCGTTCCCGCCGTGCAAGTCGAGCTTGGGGCCGCCGTCAATTCCTTTCTGGAGGACGACGTTTCCGGCCACCACGAGCGGAATATACACGGGCTGTGGGCATGGGGCGGGCGGTTGATCGTTTTGGAGTCCGCCGAAAACCGGAATCGGGCACGCGCGATCATGTCGGGATTTCAGGCGCCGGCGCAAGCTCCTCAATCGACCGAGCGCGACATTGAAGCGGCATTGAACCGGAACCTTCGCGAGATCAGTTTTGACGGGGTCACGCTGGAACGGGCGATCGGGATGCTCCAAAAGGCGTCGAACATCAACGTGATCGTGAACTGGAGCGCGCTTTCTCAAGCCGGGATCAAACGGGAGACGCCCGTCGCGATGCGTTTGCGCAACGCATCCATGCGGCAGGCGCTGATCGAATTGATGGGCCAGGCGAAAGAATTTGATCCGGACCTGTCGTTGAAGGTCGAGGGAAACCTCCTGACGATCACGAGTTGCCGATTCGATCGGCGATGCGGTGTGATCCGCGTCTATCAGGTAAAGGACATCATGGACGCATGGACCGCCCGACAAAATATTGATAGCCCTTGGGCACCGCAAATTAAGGAAGATGCCGCCCAGCGTCGCCTTATCGACGGCATTACCAGTTCAAATCCGGACCTTTCCGAAGGCCCGTACAGCGAGATCAGAACCTGGTCCCATTGGCTGATTGTCAACGGATCTCCCGCGGCGCACAGCCGCGTCGCGGCGTACCTTGCCGGGCTCCGCCAGACGCCGGCCACCGGCAAGGCCGCGGCAAACCGACCCGGCGATGCGACATGACTCGCCGCGGCATCATCGGACGCGATTTCCCACAGCCCTGATGATCGTGTCACCCCTGCGAATCATAAATCTGCACCCGCTTCCAATGCTCCTTGTGGCGTGCGATGAATTCCATGTGCAGCGGGTGTTCCTGGTAGACGTCATGGCCGGCCATGTCGTCGAGGATGACGCAGAGGCCGACGGAGTAGCTGTCGTCGATCACCGGCCGCTTGGGGGTGTCAGCGGGGCCGCCGGCCCATAGGTGGCGGACGCCGGGGATCTTGCCCAGCAGCGAGCGGCAGCCTTCGGCCAGCCGCTCGCGCTCGCCGGCGGGGGCGTTGTCATTCAGCCAGAAATAGACCACGTGGATCAGCATGTTCGTGTTTCTCCTTGTCGGGCGGGGATGTGCCCTTCGCGGCTAATCTTTGTATCTGAACCAAAGGGGTCGCCGGGGGCAGTAATCACTTCGTCAGCTTGCGATATTTGATCCGGTGCGGCTGGTCCGCGGCAATCCCCAGCCTCACCTTTCGGTCGGCTTCGTACGCGGTGTAATTGCCGTCGTACCAGACCACGGAGCTTTCGCCCTCGAAGGCGAGGATGTGGGTGGCGATGCGGTCCAGGAACCAGCGGTCGTGCGTGATGATCACGGCGCAGCCGGCGAAGTTTTCCAAGGCTTCTTCCAATGCACGCATCGTGTTGACGTCGATGTCATTCGTCGGCTCGTCGAGCAGCATCACGTTGGCGCCCTGCTTGAGCATGCAGGCGAGGTGTACGCGGTTGCGCTCGCCGCCCGACAGGGTGCCGACTTTCTTCTGCTGGTCGGTGCCGACGAACCCAAGCCTTGCGACGTAGGCCCGGCTGTTGGTTTGCACGGGGCCGAGCTTGATCAGTTCCTGTCCGCCGGAGATAGCCTGCCAGATTGTGTCTTCGGGATTGAGGCTTTCGCGGCTCTGCTCCACGTACGCCAACTTCACGCTATCGCCCACCTTGAACGTCCCGGAGTCGGGCTGCTCCTGCCCGGTGATCAGGCGGAAGAGCGTGGTTTTGCCCGCGCCGTTGGGCCCGATCACACCCACAATTCCGCCCGGGGGAAGCGAGAAGGAGGTGTTGGTGAACAGCAGCTTGTCGCCGTAGGCCTTACTGATGTTCTGCGCCTCGATCACCAGCCGCCCGAGCCGCGGGCCGGGCGGGATGTAGATCTCGACCTGCTTTTCCTTTTCGCGCTGGTCCTCGGCGAGCATCGCTTCGTAGCGCTGCACGCGGGCCTTGCTCTTGGCTTGGCGGGCTTTGGGGGATTGGCGGACCCATTCCAGTTCGTGGGCCAGCGCCTTCTGCCGGGCGGATTCAGTCTTTTCTTCGACTTGCAACCGCGCCCTTTTCTGTTCGAGCCACGAGGAATAGTTGCCCTTCCACGGAATGCCTACGCCGCGGTCGAGCTCGAGAATCCAGCCGGCCACGTTGTCGAGGAAATAGCGGTCGTGTGTGACCGCGATGACGGTGCCCTCGTATCGCTTGAGGTGTTGCTCCAGCCACGCAACGGACTCGGCGTCCAGGTGGTTCGTCGGCTCATCGAGGATCAGCACGTCCGGCTTCTGGAGCAGCAGCCGGCAGAGCGCCACGCGCCGGCGCTCGCCGCCGGACAGCACCTTGCACAGCGCATCGCCCGGCGGGCAGCGCAGGGCGTCCATCGCCATCTCGAGCTGCTGGTCGATGTCCCACGCCCCCGCGGCGTCCAGCTTTTCCTGCACTTCGCCCTGCTTCTCCAGCAGCTTGTTCATCTCGTCATCGCCCATCGGCTCGGCGAATTTCTCGTTGATCCGCTCGAATTCCTTGAGCAGGTCCATCGTCTTCTGCACGCCTTGCTCGACGACCTGCCGCACGGTCATGTCCGGCGCGAGGTTCGGCTCCTGCTCCAGGTGGCCGAGCGTGTAGCCGGGCTGGAGGGAGATCTGGCCTTCGAAGTTCTTGTCGACACCGGCCAGGATCTTCAGCAACGAACTCTTGCCCGAGCCGTTAAGGCCCAGCACGCCGATCTTCGCGCCGTAGAAGTAGGAAAGGTAAATCTCCTTGAGCACGACCTTCTGGTCGAAGCGCTTGGAGACGCCGCTCATCGAGTAAATGACTTTGTTGGGTTCGTTGGGTGCTGCCATGGTTTTCGCGCTCGTTACTTTGCGTCAATTAAAGGGGGCGAATCTTACAGGGTTGCCGGGGTGCAAGAAAGGTCAGCAGTAGAGAGAGGGCCGAGCGACTCCCACATATTGGGAAACGGCAGGCTACAATCACATTGGTCCGACGCTTCCCATCGAAGCTGAATTTCGCAGGAGCCGACCGTGCCCTCAATCAATGATGAATCCGCATTCCCCACCCTCACCGACGAAGAGCTCCGCCTCATCCGGCCACTGGGCAAGGTGGAAGACCTCGCCGACGGCCAGGCCGCTTTCCGCGCGGGCGATGCGGACATCGATCTGTTCGTCATCGAATCGGGACTGCTTGACATTCACAACCCGACCGACAGTAACCGCGTTATCGTCACGCACGAGCCGGGCACTTTTTCGGGCGATATCGATCTGATCACCCGGCGGCCGGTGATCGTCACCGGCGTGGCGCGCGGGCCGACGCGCGTGCTGCGGGTACCGGGGAATTGCCTGCGCGAACTGCTCAACCGCGTGCCGCGGTTCGGCGAGAAGCTGATGATCGCATTCACGAAGCGGCGGGAGCTTCTGTCGAATTCCGGCATCATCGGCCTGCGCGTGGTCGGCCCGGGACGGTGCAAAGACACGAACGTCGTCCGCGAATTCCTTTACAAGAATTTCGTCCCATTTACCTGGTACGACCCGGAGACCCCTGAGGGGAAAGCCGTGCTGATCGCGCTGGGCTCGCCGAGAAAGTCGCCGGTTATCGAGCTAGGCGGCGGCCGGGTTCTAATCAACCCGTCGCTGCACGAACTCGCCAAAGCCGCGGGAGTTTGGCGGGCGTGCCCTGACCGCGACGTGGACTTCGCGATCATCGGCGCGGGGCCCGCCGGAATTGCCGCAGCCGTGTACGCGGCGTCCGAAGGGCTCTCCACCATCGTCCTCGATCGCCTGGGCCCGGGCGGGCAGGTGGGCGGGTCGTCGAAGATCGAGAATTTCATGGGTTTCCCCGCCGGCCTTTCGGGCACCGACCTTGCCACTCGCGGCGTGCTTCAGATGCTGCGCTTTGGCGCGATGATGGCCGCCCCCGTTTCCGTCGATCGCCTCGATCCGGCCAAAGCGCCCGGCGGCGCGCACACGCTGCACCTCGACTGCGGCGCGACGGTGCGGTCGCCGGTGGTGCTCATCGCGACGGGCGTGCGCTGGCGCAAATTGGAAGCCGAAGGCGCGGACCGCTTCGAGGGCGCGGGCGTGCACTACGTCTGCACGCGCGTCGAGGCGCATTTGTACGATGCGGGAAACGTGGCCGTGGTGGGGGGCGGCAACTCCGCGGGCCAGGCCGCGGTGTTTCTTGCCGAGTGCAATCCGGCCCGCCGGGTGAATCTGCTCGTCCGACACCATTTCGGCCCGGGAATGTCCGAATATCTTTCCACCCGAATCCGCGGCACGCCGAACATCATCGTGCACGAAGGCGCAGAGATTGCCAGGGTGATCGGAAACCGCCGGGTCGAATTGCTGGAGCTAAAGCCCAACGGGTCGGGCAAAGTAGAGACCCTGCCCTGTTCCGCGGCGTTCATCTTCATCGGCGCTGACCCGCTGGCGACGTGGCTCCCCGATTCCATCGCCCGCGACAAGTTGGGATATCTGCTGACAGGCACCGACGTCGTCCGCTCCGGCGGCTGGCCCCGCACCGACCGCGACCCCTGCCCGCTGGAGACTTGCCTTCCGGGCGTTTTGGCCGCGGGCGACATCCGCGCGGGATCGACGAAGCGCGTGGGCTTCGCCGTCGGCGACGGTTCGCTGGCCGTCACGTGTGCGCATCGCCTGCGGTCGATGATCGTGTAAACGTTGGGACGTGTTCTCACGTGGACGGGTTTGCAACCCGCGCAAATGGCGCGGGATGAGGAGCCGTCTTTTTTCCTGAGGATTCGACCTGTTGGGCCGCACGCATGGGATGAAAACCCGTGCCACAATGTTCCCGCCTCCAAACGCCTGCACACAGGGGGGTCATTTTCGGGTATCGTGTTATCGGTTTGCTGCCGGCCCTGGTGGGCCGGCCGGTCCGCTCTGAAGGATTTCCGATGCGAAAAAACCGTGCATTCACTCTTGTCGAGTTGCTGGTGGTGATCGGCATTATCGCGGTACTGCTCGCGATCCTGCTCCCCGCCCTGCAGCGTGCGCGGGAGAATGCGCATCAGGTCAAATGCCTGAGCAACCTGCGGCAAGTTTCATTGGCGTTCGTCATGTACCTGAATGAGAACCGCTTGCAATACCCCTCGGCGGCGCCGTTCGAGCCGTCGCCGGGCCGGCCGCGCAGGTCGGAGGACTGGCTCTATTGGATTCCCGGCCGCGACATCAACCAGTCGCCGATCGCCCGCTACATCGGGTCCAAGGACGACGGCCTTCGCACCCTGCTGCGCTGCCCGTCCGACAACTGGGAGAACCGCGTATCGGCCAGCATGACGTCCTACCCCTACAGCTACGACATGAACGCGATGTTTGACGGCACGAACACAAAGCTCAAGCTCACACAAGTCCGCGCCCCGGCCGAAAAGATCTTCCTCGTGGAAGAAGACGAGCGCACGATCAACGACGGCTACTGGGCGGCGGGGGGGTGGGGGGGCTCGACGTGGTATCCCGGCCCCGACTGGCTGTCGATCCGCCACGACCGCAAACGCATCCTGCCGGACGATGTAGGCGCGGCCGGCTCGCCCATCCCCAATACCGACCGCCGGGGCAACGCCGCGTTCTGCGACGGGCACGCCGAGTACGTCCCGCGCAGTTACGCGCATGACCCCAAGCACTGCGATCCGCTGTATTGAACCGCGCGTTGTTCGAAGTATGCGGGTGGGTGTTGGTAGAATGTGGCCGTGGAGCGAAAATCCCTACGTCCAACCCCGGCTCCTTGGCCGCTACAACCTCTCTGGCAACGTCAGCGGCATCTGCCCGGAATGCGGAAGGCAAATCGTATGATCCTATTCACACCACTGTTCGTCCTGCTCATCGGCGGCATCGGGCTCGGGGTTGGGATCATCGTCGGCTATTTCCTGGGCCGTCGATCGCGCAGCCGTGAAATGCAGGCGGGGTTCCCGGTTGCCCCGCTTGGGGAGAGGCGTGACTCTTCAGGCAACCAAGATATTCGCCGCTGAGCGCCACGCTGAAATACAAAATCGATTTCACGCCAAAACACGAACGGCTCCGGAATCCTCCGGAGCCGTTCGCGGCAATGGGGGGCACGAAAATCGAACTCACGCCGCTTTCTGCCAGATGTGGACATAGTCCACTTGCATCGTCGCGGGGAAAGCGGTGCTCGGGTCGGGCGCGCCGGGCCACGAATTGGCGTCGCCGACCGCGAGGTTCAGGATGAAGTACTCGGCGACACTCGGCACTCTCGACGGGTCGGTGATCGTGTAGATCGCCTTGCCGTCGAAGTAGAAGGTCAGGTGGTCGGGCTCCCAATCGACGCCATAGGTGTGGAATCCCCGCGAGAGATCCACGCCGGTGTCGTAAGACTTGCCGGTAGTTCCACCGTGATGGAGGTGGACTTCATCGCGTGTCACCGCGTCGCCGAGGGCTTCCATGATGTCGATCTCGCCTGCGCCGTCGCGGTAGTTACCGTTGGCGTCGGGCGTGGGCATCATCCAAAACGCGGGCCACAGGCCCTTGCCGGAGGGTAGCTTGATGCTCGCCTCGGCGTAGCCGTAGGTGAACGAGAAGCCGGGCTTGCTGACGCCGGCGAGTCCGCCGGTGTCGATCTGGCCGCTCGTATAAGGCATCCCGCCCGACGACTGCCTGGTGGCGGTCAGCGAGAGGATGCCGTTGGAGACGCTCACGGCGCTGGGGTCATAGTTCTGCAGCTCGCCGGCGAAGTGGGTGGTGCCCCACATCGTGTTCACGTAAGTGTTCGGCGACGGCATCGAGTTGAAGTCATCGGCGAAAATCTGGTTCCAATTCCCCGCGATCGGCGGCCCGGACGCGCCGGGCGTCGGCGCGGGGGTGGGCGTTGGAGTCGGTGTGGGCGTCGGGTCCGGGGTCGGAGTCGGCGCAGGGATCGGGTCCGGGGTCGGCGTCGGATCGGGGATGGGCGACGGATCGGTCGGAGTCGGCACGGGCGCCGGGACGGTCGGGACCGAGACCGACACGGGCTGGTCAATCACCGTGAAATTCACAACCGCCGTATCGCCCGCCGTGCCTTTGGCATTGCGGCGCGTGTACGGCGTCGCCGACAGCGTGTGCGCTCCGACCGTGGGCTTCCACCGCTTGAAATGCGCCGGGCCGTTATCGCCCAGAAGCGAGTAAGGCACGGCGTTATCGGTGTGATACCGGGCTTTGGCGTCGTAGCCGAACTTCACGCTACGGGTTAGCGCATTCGCGTCGGCGCGAACGCTGAGCTTGCGCGTCGGCAGCGTCGCGAGATTAATCGTCATGCCGTCGGTGAGGGCTGCGATGTCCTCGCCCGTCGCGGAATTGACGAGCATCAATCCGGTGACAGCGCCCGTGGGGGCGGCTTGCACGAGCGGCGTGTATCCGCCCGAAGCGCTCGTCGAGTTGCCGGCCCGGCCGGGCGCCGGGGTCGCCGACACCCCCTCCTTCTGATGCACTTTGGGTTCATGCACGGCGTGCTGAACTTGTACAGGCTTCACATGATGAACTACGGGAGTCGAGGACAAAAGGCGCCGGTCTTCGAGCGTCTCGAAGACGGGCAAGGCAAAATCGCCCGAGCGGCCGGACGACGCGTTGGAAATCGCAATGCCCATAATATCTCTCCTCCTGCCCCTGTCATCGACGCCGCATTAGGCCATCTGGACTTGACGGAAACGTTTTTCGCGAAGTCAAACGCGAAAATCATCGAATTCGGGCCGCGCATCTGGCAAAGGCGGCACAAGGGAAAAGGGTGAAGGTAGGGGGAGGGAATGCGGAAGAACTCACCACGGAGATACCGAGGCACGGAGGGGCGCTCGGCCTGCCGTGCCGCGTGGTTCAGGCGCGTGTTCTTGGATTGCAACGAAAGACTTGAACCGCCGAGGCGCAAAGACGCCCCAGGAAGGAAAGCTGAGTTCTATGAATGGGAAAGGCGAATGAACCGCCAGGACGCCATGAGAATCAATTCCTGGCGTCCTGGCGGTTTCTTCCAAACGTCAATCGTTCGTGCGGCGTGGCGGTCGAGACACCTCTCCGTGCCTCCGTGGTAAGCCCGGCATCGCTTCGCGGCTGCTTGCCGGGTGCAGAGGAGAATGGAACAGGTGATAAGCTAGCGGCCCATTTTGTGGAGGTTGTCGAGGCAGGCCTTCACGGTTTTGAGCGGGGGGTTCCCCGCTTCGTGCTCGACGATGTACCACTCGGTGCCGCCGACGGATTCGTAGGCTTCGAAGAGCGGTTTCCAGTCGATGGTTCCTTCGCCGACCGGTGCGTCGGCGGGGCCGCCGTGCTCTTTGATGTGAGTGGTCTTGGTGCGGCCGGGATATTTCTTGATGAGGGCTAGGGGGTCGCTTCCGCCGTCGAGGGTGTTTCCGGTGTCGATCTGCTGGACCACGTCCGCGTTGGTGTTGTCGAAGAAGATTTCCCAGCCGGTCTTTCCATCAAATTTCTGGAAATCGCCCGCGTGGGAGTGATAGCCCACGAGCATTCCCGATTCTTTCGCCCGTGCGGAAATGTCGTTGAACTTCTTGGCCAGTTCCATCCACCCCGCGGCGTCCTTCGCCGAGAGGCTCGGGCAGATCAGGAACTTGTTGCCCAAGGTCTTGTGCAACTCGATGGTCTTTTTGAGGTTGTCGCCTTCGAGCGTGTCGAGGTGGGTGTGGGTACCGCAGCATTTGAGGCCGTTGTCATCGAGTACCCTACGCAGCTCGGCGGGTTTTTTGTCCCACCCGTAGTAGCCGGCGAACTCGACGCCCGCGTAGCCCATCTTGCCCACCGCCGCGATGACGCCCGTGAAATCCTTGCCGAGCTCGTTGCGCACGGAATAGAGCTCGAGGCCAATGGGGATTTTCTTCCTCGTGTCTTGGGCAATGGCGAGCGAAGGCAACGCCGCCGCGGCCGCGGCAAGGGTGGTGGCACGGAGAACGTCGCGGCGAGTGTGCTGGGAGTTCATGCGGAGGGTTCCTTTCCCGCTTGTACCAAAAGCGGCGTGCGGCGTTGCGTCCGCACACGGCCACTTACCGCTGGACGGCGTTTCCGCCATGGGGTACACAACCATGCATGGCGACTTCACGCTATACAGACTGGGCCTCACTGGCGACGATCGTCATTACGCTCGTGCTGTTCGTGGCGGCCATTTGGGCCAAGGGATTCACGCACGACCTGCTGCTGGAGGCGGGCGTATTCCTCGTGTCCGTGAAGCTCATCCTCATGTCATATAACAACGGCGTCGCCGTCAAAGACGTGCGCGATCGGCTGGAGCGCATCGAAGCTCATTTGAAGTAGTTCGGCTCTGCCGAACGTTCCTTACGGTAGGACGCGGGGATGTTCGGCACAGCCGAACCTACGAGTCCAATCGGATTTCCCGCTGCTGTTCGCTCGACTGGTAGATCGCGCCAAGAAGCTGCATGACCGTGCGGCCCTGCTGAGCCGTGGGCATCGGCTCGCGGCGGTTTTCGATGCAATCCGCGAAGTGTTGCATCTCGTCGAGGAAGTAGTCGTTGGGCGCGTAGTACAGCCGCGTGTCGGAGATTTGGCCGAATTCCTCGGCGTAGAGCCACGGCTCTTCCAGCCCCTTAAGCTCGACGCCGCCTTGCTCACCCATGAGGCGGAGGCCGGAGTCGGGCTGCGTGAATTCGATGTTGAGCGCCCACGACACGTTGAGCTGAAGCGTCGCGCCGCCTTCAAAGCGGATGGTGGCCAGCGCGTAATCGTCGACGTCCTTCTTTCCTTCGCCCTGCGGCTTTCCCCACATGCTCAGGTAGCGGTACTCGGCGAGGTTCTTCCAGACGTTGTACGTCATGCCCGAGACGGCGACGGGTTTTGGGAAGTCCATGAGAAAGAGCGAGAGATCGAGGAGATGAACACCGATGTCGATCAGCGCGCCGCCGCCCGATTGGCTCTTTGTGGTAAACCATCCGCCAAAGCCGGGGATGCCGCGTCGGCGGTACATGTGGGCCTGGCCGGAATAGAGCTTGCCGCAGCGGCCGGCGTCGAGCGCGCCTTTGATCGCCTGCACCGCGCCGCGGAAGCGGTTGACCATCCCCATCTGCACGAGCCTGTCGCTCTTTTTCATCGCGGCAATAATCGCATCACTCTCGGCGACGCTCATCGCCATCGGCTTTTCCAGGAACACGTGCTTGCCGGCCTCGAGCGCCGCGATCGCATGCTCGGCGTGAAACTTATTGGG
>JAQGHH010000231.1 GCA_028288945.1 Phycisphaerales bacterium | reverse complement strand
CGGCTTACGCCATGGGCTAAGGTCTTGCGCCCCTCCGGGGCTGTGGGCGCGATCATAAACCCTCTGTGCTCCATGAACGGGCACCGATCGTCATGACGCCGGAATGACCTGCACGCTCCGAACACTCATCGAAGGCCTGTCCCCTGTCAGGCGATCCACAGCGCGGAGCGTGAGGGTCGACTTCCCGGCGGGTAGCGTCAGGCGGCCCACGTTGCTCATGCGGAAGCTCTGCTGGCCACGGGTGAGTTCGGGGCGGAAGGTGAGCGATTGGTCGGCGATCTTCACGATGAATTCGCCGCTTTGGGCGACTTTCGGGAAGGCGTAGGTGAGGTCGATTTCATATTCGCCGGCCTTGGGCAGCTCGATCGTCCATTCGGCCCAGTCGTCCGAGTCCTGCCAGCCGGCCAGAAAGCTCGTCACCGGATGGCCGGCCATCATCTCCCGGCGGAGTTTGCGGGCGTTGCGCCGATCGCCCTCGATGTCGCGGACCTCTTCGACGCGCGCCTGCCTGGCCTTGTCGCGGTCGATGAAATGAACCCGACCATGGGCAATCGCTTCGCCAGCCCACAACATGATCGACAACGGCCGCGGCTCCGGCGGGCGCTCGGACTCGGCAACGGGCGGCGCGGGGGTCGCGTCCGCCTGCGCCACCATTTTCGCCGGCGGCTGCCATGCTTGGTCGGAAGCCTTCTGCGCGGAGGAAAGCCGGTGGAGGCCCAGGCCCACCACGCCGACCACGACCACGATTAGCCCCACCGCGGTCGCCACGACTACCAGCAAACCTCGCAACACCGGGCCTCCGATTGCACGCTTCAATTTAAACACGCGCCGCACCCATGGCAGTTGCGGCGACCGCCCGGGCATTCCCTATAATCCGCGGCCATGAGTGATCTCGCTCGCACCGACGTTCTGCCGCAAACCATCGACGTGCTTCGTCGCGGGATGAACGAGGGCCTGCACATCGGCGCTCAGGTCTTCGTCGCACGCGACGGAAAAACAATTGCCGATTTCGCCATGGGCGAGGGGCGGCCCGGCGTTGCGATGACGACGGACACCCTGACGCTCTGGCTGTCGGCGTGCAAGCCGGTGGCCGCCGTCGCCATGGCGCGGCTCATGGAACGAGGCTCCGTGGGGTTAAACGATCCGGTCTCCGATTTTATTCCGGAGTTCGCCGCCAAGGGGAAGCAAGCCGTCACCGTCCGCCACATTCTCACTCACACTTGCGGCTTCCGATTTGTCGAGACGGGGTGGCCGGTGACCACCTGGTCGGAAATCATCGAGCGGCTGTGCGATGCTCCGCTGGAGCGCGGGTGGGTGCCGGGGCAGCGGGCGGGATATCACGCGACGACGAGCTGGTTCATCCTCGGCGAGATCGTCCGCCGGGTGGACGGCAGGCCGTACGAGCATTACGTGCGCGATGAGGTCTTCGGGCCCTTGGGGATGCTGGACTCGTGGATCGGCATGCCGGCCGAGCGTTATCGCGAGTACGGCCAGCGCCTGGGCGTACTGATGATGACCGACAAGCCGCCCCTCCGGCCGCTGCCGCCCTACAACACCGAGCCGGCAATCACCCACTGCCGCCCCGCCGCCAACGGCCAGGGGCCGGCGCGAGAGCTGGGGCGATTCTATCAGATGCTGCTAAACGGCGGAGAGCTCGACGGCACACGGCTTCTTTCCCCCGAGACGGTGCGGCTGTTCACCACCGCCCAGCGCGTCGGGATGTACGATGAATCGTTTCAACACGTGATCGACTGGGGCCTGGGCTTCCTCGTCAATTCCGCCAAGTACGGGCCGGCGACCGTCCCCTACGGCTTTGGCCCCCATGCCTCCGACCGCGCTTTCGGCCATCACGGGTTTCAATCGTCGCTCGCTTTCGCGGACCCGGAATATGGCCTGACCATCGTCATCATTCCCAATGGCACGCCGGGCGAAGCGGCACACGACCGGCGCCTTCGGGCAGTGCTCGGGGCCGTGTACGAGGACCTGCAGATCGCGAAATGAAACAGTATTTTCAGCGCTGTTTTATCCAAGTCCACCGAAAGTCGCGCGAGCGTCCGTCCGATGAGTTATAGGGGCTTTCGCGTCTCCGCAGGGAGTACCATGTCCGTCGCCCAGGCTGACATTCTGACCGATGCCATCACCCAACGGGTGACTGCGGCGCTGTCGGTGCCGACGACCGCGCCGGCGCGGCAATGGGAAGTAAAGCTCCTTTCCGAATCACGCGGCTCCGAGCCCGCCGGGCTTTGGGTGCAAACGCCCAAGGCTCCGCAGAGCGAGCTCGAGGCGCTGGTTGCCGGCCACACGCTGGTTGAAGTGGCCTTCACCAACGGTCCGGTCAAGGCGAAATTCCGCTCGGTCATTGCCAAACGTGATAAGCATTTCTGGCTCACCGAGCGGTTCATGTTCGATGCGCTGCTGCTGGAATCGGTGAGCGACCTCTCCGCCGTGTCGCGGCAGGCGAGTACGCGGCTATTGGTGAGCGCGGGCACGCGCGTGTTCGCGCAAGTCTTCCGCGTGATCCCCGGCCCGCAGGGCGAAAAGCTCGGCCCGGCCATCAACGCGAAGCTCTGGGACCTGGGCCACGAGGATGCATCTTTCATCCATCCGTTCGACAAAACATTGCTCGCGATTCCCGAGGGCACCCCGCTGCGGATCATCCTCCACTTCTTCGGCGGCAAGCTCGCCCTCGCGGCCAAGCTGACCTTCAATGAAATCGTTTCCACGAAGATCGTGAAGTTCGGCGCACGCTTTGACCCGCCCCTGGCCAAACTGGGCGACGATGCCAGGAAATCGTTCAACGAAGTGATCGCCACACTCCAACGGCACAATGAAATGCGGGCAAACTCAAGGCGATAGCCGGCCGTCCACCATTAAACACTTCAGCGTTGCCCATTCTCCGGCCCCTCTCCCTTGGCCCCGACTGCGGGCCGCGTGACACCATCGCCGCCTCCCGGTAAAAACCGGGAGGCATGAGTTCTTTCGCCTACAAGCTTGGGACGCGCACGGCGTACTGGGGCATTTTCATCTGGACGCTGCGCTGTCGTATTCTTCGCCGGGAGGCGGTGGAGCGCGAGGGGCCGTTGCTCATCGCCTGCACCCACCTTAGCCATACCGACCCGTTCCTCCTCAGCATCGCCCTCCGCAAGCGCCCCATCGACTGGGTGGCGCGGATCGAATTCTGGAAATACCGGCTGGGCGCGGGGTTCATGGACACCATGCGCGCCATCCCCTGCCGACGGTTCGGCGTCCCAGTCAGCATGGTGCGGATGGCGATCGACCGCCTGCGTCGCGGCAGGCTCGTGGGCATCTGCCCCGAAGGGGGCGTCGCACAAGGCACACGCTCGGTCATGCGCGGCGGCCCAATGAAGAAGGGCGTCTGCCTGCTCTCCCACCGCACGGGCGTGCCCGTGCTGCCGTGCATCATGCTCGGGACGGACAAGCTCAACCGCGTGCCGCCCTGGATCCCCTACCGCCGGGGCAAACTGTGGATCGCCTTCGGCCCGCGGCTGATTTATCCGAAGACGGACCATCCCAACCGCCGGGCCGCGCGGGAGGAGATGGCCGCGGAGCTTTCGCGCGAGTATCAGGCGTTGTATCAGGAGGTTCTCAAGGAGTTCGGCTTATCGGAGAGCGAAGTGCCGTGAAGGACTGGTTCTACTATTTGGTTTATTTTCTGGGATCGCAACCGTTGTTGCTCACGTCGTCGCCGGTGGTGCTGCACCGCGACCGCGCCCGCCGCAAGGGGGCGTACCTACTGGCGGCGACGCATTTCAGCCCGTACGACGTGGCCTGCCTGATCAAGCAGACGCCGCGGGT
>JAQGHH010000168.1 GCA_028288945.1 Phycisphaerales bacterium | reverse complement strand
CCATCCCGAGCAGCAGCAGGCCGGCTGCACCGGGTTCGGGGGCGGAGTTGAGATAGTAGAAGGCGGTCGATCCCCAGTTCACGCCGCCATATCCGCCGTAGTTTTCCATGTCCACGGTGAGGCTTTGGGTGAAGGGGACATTGTCGCCAATGAGCCAGCGGTATTGCTCGCTGGAGGAGCCGGCGAAGTCGAGCAGTCCGTTGAACGGCTCAGCGCCGGAGGAGGCGACGGCGTCCCCGTGGTCGGTGACGCTGAAGGCGCCGGCGGAATTGTAGTAGTAGCCGCCGTTGTAGGCGTCTTCCATCCCGGTGCCGTGGAGCGTCGTTTGACCGTCCACGGTGACCAGGTCGTTGCCTTCGAAGGAGAGGATTGACGGGCTGCTGAGCGACAGGATGTTGCCGACGTAGTGCCCCGAGCCGGTGATGTCGAGCATGTTGTAGCGCTGCTGTCCGGCGATGGTGGGCGCGACCGCGTGGTACGCGGCATGGAAATAGTCCGCCGAGGGCGCGACGGGCCCGGGCGTGTACTGCACGGACGAAGAGTCGATCGAGATCGGCGCGCCGGTGCTGTTGTAGAGTTCCACGTTCGCGCCGTTTCGGAACGGCATGGGCCAATAGCTGTAATAACTTCCATCGCCCTTCACGCCCATCGGCACGGACTTGTAGTCGGCCCTGCCGTGCCCCACGCCGAAGAACTGCGAGACCGGCACGTCCACCGCGGTGCCCGGGGCGTTGTCGTAGCGGATCCGGAGCCTCAGGCCGTCGAGTTGCGCATCGGAAGGTGTGCCCGAGCCGCGCATCTGGAGGTTGAGCGCGCCGATCTGGCCGCTGCCGACGAGCGACGCCAGCGGCAGCGCCGTCCCGGCCGGGATCACGGCGGCGGGAAGGGTAATGTTTTGTGCCGAGGGCGCGGGGGCGGCGGGGTTGACGCCCGGGTTGGCGAGGATCGCGGCGGCTTTGGCGCGGTCGGACAACTGCCCGGCCGTCGGCGGGGCGGAATAAGGTTGAACGGTCGTGCCGGGGGCGAAGAGCCGGTAGCCGACCTGATAAAAGTTGACCCCGCCTCCGTCGCCGATCTCGACGACCGCAGAGCGCTGGAATGGGATCGGCTCGTAGGTGACCGAACCTCCCAGGAGGTTCCAGTTGAAGGGCGATCGGAACTGCGGGCCGCTGCCGTAGGACTGGTTGGGCAGGAATGCCTGGGTGTTGGTGTCGATGGCGAGATTCCCGTCGAGGAAGATCTTGACGGGCGCTGCGCCGTTCGCGGAAAGGTGCGGCATCCAGAAACGCGTGAGCTCGCCGGGGCCGCTCAGGGCGCCGATGACATGCAATCCCGTGCCCGCGTCAAACCCGGCGTAATTGCCCGCGTCGTTGAGCGTGTTGCCGTTGCGGTCATAGCTGCTGGCAAGGCCGGCCTGCTCGCCGGGCCTGGCGAGCGCGATGGAGTTCCAGTCGGCGAGCGTTTCGTAGCCGGTCTGGCCGGCGCGGGCTGCGGGATAGGTGCCGATGACTGCAATCGCCCCAAGGAAAATCGCGCGTGAATTGAAGATTTGCATCCACTCCCTCCGGTATCGCAGATGCTACCTCCGGGAGGATGCCCTTGTCACGCTTTCATTCACAAAAATACGCTACATCTACAAGGATTTACATCGTCACATTTACTTCGACTCGCAGGGCGGTTTGACCCCGTCCGCGCATACCCCACCCCCATCAGCGATTTTGGGCCGGCTGCGAATCGGGCGGGCCTTTTTTGTTCTTGTCGTTCTTGTTCATCAAATTGTTCAGTAGGTCCAGAGGGTCTTGCTTGTTTTGTTGCTGGGGCGGCTGGTTGGGATTGTTGGGAGGATTCGGCTGTTGTTTCTTGTCTTTGCCGAGGATGTTGTTGAGTAGGTCCGCCGCGTCCTGGGGGTTGGTCAGGTTCTTCTTGATGTTGTCCTGGACGTTCGACTGGACCAGTCCGACGATGTTGAACTGCGGCGCGTTCACCGGTCCGGCCAGAGGAACCTTTACGCCGTCGCCCATGATCGCGGCCAGTTGCCTGGGCGGCGTCATGTTGAAGAGGGCCCACGGGAAGTCGGCCGTCATGTGCATCTGGCGGGTGTTCAGGGCCACGTCGCCGAACAGGTGCATCGGGCGCTTGCTCTCCCCGAAGGCGAGGGTGAGATCGTGCGTGACGACGCCGTGCTGAATCTTCACGGTGAAACTGGGGATGTCGCCCTGCAAACTCGCAAAGTTGACTCCGCTGCCGGTGACTTTGCCCATCTGCTGGGCGACGTTGGCCAGCATCGCATTGCCGATCTGAATGCGCTGGACGGTGAGTGTCATGTCCAGCACGCCGTCGTTGCTGGGGATCGGCTGCGTCACGGTGGAATCAATCGGCAGGCGTTCGCATCTGTTGACGATGGCGTTGAGCAATCCACTGGCCTGATTCGCCCCGACGAACATGGGGTTGTTCAGGAAGTCGCCCAGGAACGTCGAGGCGAAGAGCGGATTGAGGCTGACGTTTTCCATGATCTTCGTGCCCGCGGGGATGTTCAGACGGGGGTGCTCCTCGGCAAGGTTGACTACCGCGCCGCCGAGGACGAAGTTGCCGCCGTTGAGGTGGGCGGGGGCGGGGAAGTTCTGGCCTTCGGGTTTGTCGGCGTAAGCGATGCGGACGAGGCCTTGCGAGAGGTTGAAGGGGAGGACCCAGCCGTTGAGCGTCGCGCCGCCGTGCTCGAAGGAGTCGAGGAGGAATTCGCCTTTGGCGGTGAGCGTTTTGACGGCTTCGTTGAAAGGCTTGTCGGCGGGCATGCTGCCGCCCAGTGTGATCTGGCGGGTGTAGTTGCCCGCGATCTTCACGTCCTTGTACGACTCCTGCGATTCCTTCGCCATGAGCGGACGAACGGCCGCCCAGATCTGTGTGGCGTTGTAGGTGAGATCGATAGTCACATTGCGCATCGTGCGGGCGTGGGCGAGGTCTTCGATGCCGCCGTTGATTTTGATGCCGCTCCCGACGCCTAGTGCCGCCAGGTTGGTGAACTGAATGGACGCGATCTGGTCCATGATCGATGGCGTCGTTTTGGGGGCCGCGCCCGCGGGAGGCACCGGGGCGGGAATGATGGCCATCTGGCCGTTGAACGCCACCGCCCCGATGGGATCGGGCACTCCATCCTTGCTGAGGACCAGGTCCGCGCCGGAAATGTTGGGCTGCACGACCAGCTGCCTGGCGTCGCCGGTGACGTTGAGCATCCCTTTCAGGCTGCCGTGTGCGAGCTTGGTTGGCGGCGTGGGCGCCGCGGGGGCATTGGCGTCAGGCTGCTTGTCCTTCGGGTTGGCCAGCGCGAGCAGCGCGCCAAAACGGTCGGCGGATGCCGTGCCGGACCCGGCGACCGGCTTGGAAGTCGCGGGAGCGGACAGACTGTCGAGCAACGCCTGGAGCTTCTCCACCGCCGGGACGTCGAACGTGATCGTCGCCTTGCGGAGCTTCTGCAAGGTCGGCACGGGTTTGGCGTCGGCCCCCGAACCCTCCTTCAGTTGTACCTGCGCGTCGGCCAGGCGGGCGGTCAGCATGCTGCCGGCGATGTCCATTTGCGGGATGGTTGCCGACGATAAATCTTCGGGCGCCCGCATGGCGAACGTGAGCTTGATTTGTTCATTCGTCAGGCCGGTGGCGTTGGGCACGGCAATGGTAATTTCCGTTATGTCGAGGTTGCCGCCGACGGTCACCTGTTGACTTTCCGTCCCAAAATTGACCGTGCCTTTCGCGATGCCCTTCGTGAGATTCGCCCCCGGGGTGGTGGGCGTCCCGGAGGCAAGGGCTTTGAGACGCGCGATGTCCATCCTCTTGATTTCGAGAACGCCGGGGCCGTCCGTCATGCCCTTTTTCAGATCCACGCTGCCGGCGAAATGGGTATCGATCGTCGGGCCGGTGGGGTCATTGGTGTCCAGTGTGGTGTTGATGTTGCTCAATCGCTGCACGAACTGGTCCTTGCCGCCTTCCAGGGTGCCGGTGGTGACCAGTTCTATCCGCGGCTCGTTGAGCGGCGAACGGTCCTTCATGCCTTCCACTTTCAGGTTGGCGAAAGTGAGATGCATATTGGCATCCGCCGTGAGTTTCTCGCCGGGCTTGGCCTCCTCGGGAATCAGATTCCCCTTGGAAGCGGCGGCGAGATCCATCGTTCCGGCGAGGTTCAGCCCGTTGAAGTCGATGATCTGGGCGAATTCCTTTTGGAATTGTTCGAGCACGACGTGCACCTTGGCGTCGAGATTCGAGAGCGTGGGTGCGGTGACGTTGGCGGTGGCGTAGCCGCCGTTCGCGCCGGCGCCGGTGGTCATGACTAGAAGGATGTCGCGCAAGTCGGGGATGTGCCCGCCTCCGCCAAGGCTCGTGGCTTTGATCGACACGTTGATGGGTTGCAGGGCGATCTGCTTGTTGTCGGCGGTGTTCGTGCCGGCCACGTCTTTGACGTCTAGCGCCTGTTGAATGAGCGCCTTATTGGCGGCGATGCGAACGTCGGTGCCCTCGGTAAGCCGGCCGGAATCGAGGCGCACGTTGGGCTGCATGCCCAGCGCGTGCGGCACACTCGCGGCCAGCGCCGCGAGATCGAGATCGACGCCGGTGTGAATCATCCCGTCGCCGCCGGGCGCCTTGTTCGCGCCGATGTTTTTCAGCTGCCCGGGCGTGACGTCCGCGGTGAGGGTGGCGGTGGACTGGCTGGGCTTTCCGCGCACGGTGTTGGCGAGGGCGAGCGTGATCGCTTCCTTCCCCCCCGCCGGGCCGATGCGAATGCGGTAGTTGTCAGAGCCGCCGAGCCCGGGCGACATGTCAACGGTCGTCTTGGGGACGGTGATGGTGACGGCGTCCGCGACGTACGTGTCCCCCTTGAGGATTGGGCCGCCTAGCTTGAAGTTCTTGGTTTGCACCAAGGCGTCGATCACCGCGGCTTCGTGGGCGGCGAGATGGATGTTCACGCTGCCGTCGGATTTGCCGGCCAAGGCGGTGATATTGGGCGGGCAGAACCCCAACACGCTCGCGAGCTCGAACGTCGCAATTCCAAGCTTCTGATCGACGTTCATCTCATCGGTCGGGAGAAGCACATTGTTTTTCGCGATCTGGAGCTTGCCGTTTACGCTCACCGTGCCGGAGTCCGGCCCGCCGGTGTTTTCGACGACTTCGAGTGAATTGGTGATCGGCTGGTTGATGTTCGGAATGTTCACGCCGCCCTTGATGGACGTGAACTTCACCATCTGGCTGGTCTGTTTTCCGGTCTTCGGATCGACCGCATCGGTTTGCACGGTCCCCCGGCAATTGACGAGCTGAATGTCGCCGTCCACGTCGGGGAGCTTGCTGGGCGTCGAAGTCTTGGCCGGCTCCTCAGCTTGCTTTTCAGTTTTTGACGTCGCGGCCGGCTTGGTCTGCTTCATCAGCTTCGCGAAATTGAGCGTGCCGTCCGGGTAGCGCTCGGCATTAAAGTCGAGTCCGTCGACGACGGTCTTGCCCAGGTGATACTGGCCCCGCGCGGCGCCCAGCAACGAAAGCTGGGTGCTGACGTGCGGGATTTCGAGGATCTGCCGATTCTGCTCGTCGAAGACCCGGATGCCGTCGGCCTTGATCCCGCTCGTCCAGCCGATCGACCAGTCCGCGATTTCCACTTTTCCGTTTAGTCGCTCGTTGACTGTCTTCACGACGTACGAGCGCGCCGCCCCCGTGCTGGCGATCGTCGGGATCAGCGCAATCAACAGTGCGACCAGCAGCAACAGCACGCCCGCAACGATTGCGAGGCGACGAACCCAGCGGCGCTTGCGCGGCGCGGGCCCGGCGGGCTTCTTTCCTTGTGGATCGGGTACGGGCTGGCGAGTGGGTTCTCGGGACGGGTCTGGGTTGGGGTCGGCGGCGGGGTTGTCTTGTGTCATGGCTCGGGAGTTGGAATTAGAGGGTCGCGATAGGGACGAATCGGAATCTATTGGAACGATAAACAAACTTCATTTAATGCCTCGGTGCGGTGAGTCGCGTCATACCCGGCCGCTGAAGGACGGAAGCTTCATTGCGGGCGGCGGCAAGGATTTCAGACGGGCTTGATCGGACGGCGGTGGCCGGGTCATCGCTGTTCTTCGTGGGCTTGGTTACCGCGTTCGCGTTGCCATTGGGCACCGGGGGACGCACCGGCACGCCCCCCACGAAACCCATGGCCGGCTGCTGCTGGAATTCAAATTCCTTGAGCGCCAGGAGCTTGGTGTTGGACGCACGCATGTTCAGCGTGACGTGCTTCTGATCCGCCGATACCACCCCCTGCACGTCCTGGATGACGCCGCTATTGGCGATGCTGATTTCCGGCGTAAACGCCGTAGCGCCAGGGTAATAGAACGGCACCTGCGCCCGGGCCGTCTGCGACAACGCGATCATGCCCGCCAGGCAGATGAAGGTTCGCAAGAGGTTCATAAAACGCTCCGAGTTGATCCGTACCCGCTTCGGCGCGCCTCCGCATGAGATCGCGCTCGCTCAACAAGTAAGTGTATCCGCGGCGGCTCGGGCCGACCATGCCAAAA
Source organism: Phycisphaerales bacterium (assembly GCA_028288945.1). Lineage (GTDB taxonomy): Bacteria > Planctomycetota > Phycisphaerae > Tepidisphaerales > Tepidisphaeraceae > RYN-428. The sequence goes on along the minus strand of JAQGHH010000168.1, from coordinate 2,362 downwards.
CGCAATTACGTGATCCGCGGTGTGGTTGTACTGCCCGGCAGGGGCCGGTAAACTCCCCCGCGTTTCGGGTCGATCACCCCGCGTGTACCATGGCGCGGGCAAAAAACAGGGCAGCCTTACATGACACAGTCCAACGGACGGAAACGTGCGCTGATCACCGGGATTACGGGCCAGGACGGCTCCTACCTGGCGGAATTCCTGCTGGCCAAGGGGTACGAGGTCCACGGGATCGTCCGCCGAAGTAGTTCGTTCAATACCTCGCGCATCGAACACCTATACGTCGACCCCCACACGCCGGCCGCCCGGGTCTTCCTCCACTATGGCGACCTCGTTGACGGCACCGGCCTGCGCGAAATTCTCACCCGCGTGCGCCCGGATGAGGCGTACAACCTTGGCGCGCAGAGCCACGTTCGCGTGAGCTACGATCAGCCGGTTTACACGATGCAGGCGGTGGCGGTCGGGACGATCAATTTGCTCGAAGCGATCCGCGACACCGGCTTGCCCGTTCGGTATTACCAGGCCTCCAGCAGTGAGCAGTACGGAAAGGTCATTGAGACGCCGCAGACGGAGACCACGCCCTTTTATCCCCGCAGCCCGTACGCTTGCGCGAAGGTCTACGCCCACTGGCAGACGATCAACTACCGCGAGGCGTACGGCATGTTTGCCTGCAACGGCATCCTGTTCAACCACGAATCCCCCCGCCGGGGCGAAACGTTCGTCACCCGAAAAATCACCCGCGCCGCGACGCGAATTAAGGAAGGCCTCCAGGAAAAGCTCTACCTGGGCAACCTCGACGCCAAGCGCGATTGGGGCTTCGCGGGCGACTACGTCGAAGCGATGTGGATGATGCTCCAGTACGAAAAGCCCGACGATTACGTCATCGCCACCGGCGAAACGCACAGCGTCCGCGAGTTCCTCGACGAAGTGTTCGGCCTGCTGAAGCTCGATTGGAAAAAGCACGTGGAAGTAGACCCCCGCTACTTCCGCCCGGCGGAAGTCGATCTGCTCCTGGGCGACGCGGCCAAGGCGCGAAAGGTCCTGGGATGGAAGCCGCGAGTGACGTTCAAGTCGCTGGCCAAGCTCATGACCGAAGCCGACTGGGAACTGGCCCGCCGGGAAAGACTGATTGCGGAGCATGATAAGAGCAAGACAGTCGGGTAAACCCGAATTCCAATAGAAGACTTTGCCGCGAAGGGACGAAGAAATGCAAAGCGGCGAGATCGTCTGTAGAGCGTATTTTAGTGCGAGTCTTCTTCGGTACCCGACCCGTTTGCTGAAGAAAGACGCGCACTAAAACCCATACACGGTTCTTCCTTTCTTCTTCCTGCTTCGTCGCTTCGCGCCTTCGCGGCAAAGTCTTGGCTTCAGATTTCGGAGTTTATGCCCATCACTTCCACAGACCGCATTCTCGTCACCGGCGGGGCCGGGTTTCTTGGTAGTTTTGTTATCGAGAAGCTCAAGGCCCGCGGGTACAACGACATCATTGTCCCCCGCCGGCGCGAGTATGACCTGACGCGCGAGAACGACGTCCAGCGGCTGTATGCCGACCACCGCCCCGCCGTCGTACTGCATCTGGCTGCCGAAGTCGGCGGTATTGGGGCCAACCGCGATAACCCCGGCCGCTTCTTCTACGCCAACGCGGCCATGGGCCTGCATCTCATCGAAGGGGCGCGAACCGCCAAGCTCAAAAAGTTCGTCCAGGTCGGCACCATCTGCGCGTACCCGAATCTCACGCCCGTCCCATTCCAGGAATCCGAGCTGTGGAACGGCTACCCGGAAATCACCAACGCCCCCTATGGCGTCGCCAAAAAGGCGCTGCTGGTCATGTGCCAGGCGTACCGCCAGCAATACGGTTTGAACGCGGTCTACCTTCTGCCGGTGAATCTTTACGGCCCGCGCGACAACTTCGATCTCCACAGCTCGCACGTCATCCCCGCCTTGATCCGCAAGTGCATCGAGGCCCGCGACCGCGGCGATAAGACGATCACCGCCTGGGGCACGGGCTCGGCCAGCCGGGAGTTTTTGTACGCGGAGGATTGTGCCGAGGGGCTCGTGCGGGCGATGGAGAAATACGACTCCCCCGAGCCGATGAACCTGGGCAGCGGCCGGGAGATCAGCATTCGGGATTTGACGGTCCTCATCGCAAAGCTCTGCCGATTCCAGGGCGAAATCGTTTGGGACGCCAGCAAGCCCGACGGGCAGCCGCGTCGATGTCTGGACGTCAGCCGCGCGCGAGAGCAGCTTGGGTTTGTCGCCGGCACTCCGTTGGAAACGGGACTGGCGAAGACCATCGAGTGGTACGAATCGCACCGCGCAATCAAAACTTAATACGTCGCACTGAATGAACTAAAACCGCAGCGAT